>JARIEX010000119.1 GCA_031127095.1 Gemmatimonadota bacterium | reverse complement strand
CGCGACCATGCGCGGGTACGCCATGTACTCCACCTGCTTGGCGTTCGGGATGTACTCCGTCCACACTTGTGCCTGCGCGCCCAGGATGTGTTTCGCTTCGTCCGCCGTGAGCTGCGGCGGCACCGGCTCGAAGGCATAGACGCTGTCGAGCGGCGTGAAGCCGCCGATGGCGAGCGGCTCCTTCGCCGTGTCGCGTGACTGGTAGTGATCGAAGTACGTGTGGCTCCCCGGCGCCATGACCACATCGTGGTTGGCCTTCGCGGCGGCGATGCCGCCGTCCATGCCGCGCCACGACATCACCGTGGCGTTCTCGGCGAGCCCGCCCTCGAGGATCTCGTCCCAGCCGATCAGGCGCCGGCCTTTGGCGGTGAGGAACGTGTCCATCTGCCGGATGAACCAGCTTTGCATTTCATGCTCGTCCTTGAGACCGAGTGCCTTGATGCGCGCCTGAATCTGTGGGTTGGCCTTCCACTGCGCCTTCCCCGCTTCGTCGCCGCCAATGTGGATGTACGGCCCGGGAAAGAGCGCCAGCACTTCGGTGAGCACGTCCTGCATGAACGCCACCGTGCTGTCGGTGGGGTTGAGAATGAAATCGCTCACGCCCCACACCGGCAGCACGCCGGGGCTCGAGTCGGGGCGGCTGGACAGCTGCGGATAGGCGTGGATCGCGGCCTGTGAGTGCCCCGGCATCTCGACTTCCGGCACCACCGTGATCATACGCTCGGCGGCGTATGCCACCACCTCACGTACGTCGTCCTGCGTGTAGAAGCCACAGTGCCGCTTGCCGTCGAACACGCGCTTGGCGGGATCCGATACGTACGGACCCACCAACGTCTGTTCGCGGCAGGAGCCGACCTCGGTGAGCAGCGGGTACTTCTTGATCTCAAGACGCCACCCCTGGTCTTCCGTGAGGTGCCAGTGAAAGCGGTTCATCTTGTGACGCGCCAGCAGGTCGATGTACTTCTTGACGAATTCCTTGGGCTCGAAGTGGCGCGCCACGTCGAGGTGCGCCCCACGCCACGCAAAGCGCGGGGCGTCTTCCACGTGGACGGCGGCAGCGCGCCACGCCGTGCGGCCGATCGGCGCCTCTCGGTAGATCGCGGCCGGCAGCAGCTGCTTCAGCGTTTCGAGCGCGTAGAACGCACCGGCGGGCGCGCTGGCGCGCACCACCACACCGGTGGGCGTCACGTCGAGCGTGTACGCCTCCGCGCCCAGCGCGCGCGCACGTACCAGACGGATGTGGCCCGCGCCGGCTGGCGCGCTGCTGCGCACCACGCCGAGGTCGAAGCCGGTGGGCGCGGCCACGTCACGCGCAAAGCGCCGGGCCACGGCCGCAAAGGCGGGATCGGTGTGGAGGACCGTGCGCGCGGTGAGCGTGAAGTCACCGGCGGCCGGAGTGAGGATCGACGGCCGCGGAATGATGGCATAGCGCGCGCCGTCGGCGGGCAACGCCTGCCCGGTGGCAGGGAGCGCGAGGAACGCGGCCAGAATCAGAGCACGCATGCGGACACGGGGGAAGGGGGAGGCTACGGGCGGGCCAGCGCTTGCACGAGATCGCGGATAATGGCCGGCTCGAGGGCGCGCGCGTGGACTTCGCGGACGCCGCTGGCGTCGATCAACTGCTGCACGTGCGCGGCGCGCACGCCGCCACCCGCTAGTACCACGAGCGCGTCGCCGGCGCGCGACTGCAGCGCGCGCAGCCTGGTGGCACCGTCGAGGGCGGTGCGCCCATGCCCCGCGGTCAGGATATAGTCCACGCCGAGCATGAGCATCATTTCGAGCGCCACGAGCGCGTCGGGCGTGCGGTCGAAGGCGCGGTGGAACGCCACCTTCATGGGGCGCGCCAGCGCGATGCACTCGGCCAGCTGCTGCGCATGCACGGTGTGGTCGCTGTGCAGCGGTCCCAACACGATGCCGTCCACACCCAGCGAGCGCGCGGTGATGATGTCGTTGCACATCACGTCGAGATCGTCTTCGTCGTACACAAAACTCTGCGTGTGCGGCCGGATCATCACGTGAAGCGGAATCGTGAGCTCCTCGCGGCAGCGCGCGATCAGCCCGAGTGATGGCGTGGTGCCGCCGTCACCCGGTCCGCAGAGCTCCACCCGGCCCGCGCCGTTCTGTTGTGCGGCGCGGGCGGTGTGCACGGAGTCACAGCACGCTTCAACCAGCGGCACGGCCGGCACCGTGGGAGTCGTCGTCGGTGGCACTCAGTGCGCGGCAGCCGGGCGGTCACTACCGGCCGCCGGCCGGAACAGGAACAGGAACACGGCGAACACGGCCAGCGCACCGATCGCGGCCACCTGCCACACCTGCAGCCAATCGTGCGACGATGGCGCGCCGGCCACGCCGGTCGCGTAGCGATTGACCACCGCACCCGAGGCGTACGCTCCCACGAAGTAGCCCACGCCGTTGGTGACGAGGTTGAGGAACCCCTGCGCCGCCGCGCGGATCTTGGGACCCGCGACTTCGTCGGTGTAGATCTGTCCGGCCACGAAGAAGAAGTCGTAGCAGATGCCGTGCAGCAGGATCCCCGCGTAGAGCAGCCACATGCCCGCCCCCGCATCGCCGCGGCTGAAGGCGACGTAGCGCAGCCCCCACGCCAGCATGCCCACCAGCATGATCCACTTGATACCGAGCTTCCGCAGTGCGAACGGCAGCAGCAGCATGAAGCCCACTTCCGACGCCTGACCGAACGACATGATGCCGGCGGCATTGGGCACGCCGATCTCGTTCATGAACGGATTGGCGAAGGCGTAGTAGAACTGCAGCGGGATACACAGCAGGAACGAGCCCAGCACGAAGATCACGAAGGCGGGGCGCTTGAGCAGTTGCAGTGCATCCAGTCCGAGCGCGTCGCGCACGCTGAACGGCGCGCCAGCCGCGCGCGGCGGGGTGTGCGGCAGCAGGAACGCGAACAGGCCCAGCGCGACCGAGCCGGCCGCGGAGATCTGCATCGGCACGGCGAGCTTGTCGGCCTTCAGCACGAAGCCCACGAGAATGCCCGACGCCACGATCCAGCCGATGGTACCGAACACGCGGATGATCGGGAAATCGCGCGTGGAATCGGTGACGTTGTGCAGCGAGATCGAGTTGGTGAGCGACAGCGTGGGCATGTAGCAGAACGCGTACGCGAGCAGCAGCGGATAGAAGCTGTTCCACTCGGTCTGCTGCGACATGAAGTACATCAGCACCGCGCCCACGAGATGCAGCGCCGCCAGCAGTTTTTCACTCGCGAAGAAGCGGTCGGCCACGATGCCCATGAAGAAGGGCGACACGATGGCCGCGATCGCGGTGGCGCCGTACGCGCTGCCGATCTGTGTATCGGTGAAGTGCAGCGTCTGGCCGAGGTAGGTCCCCATGGTGACGAACCAGGCTCCCCAGACGAAGTACTGCAGGAACATCATCACGGACAGGCGTCCTTTCGTACCCATTACGGCAGCTCCTTGAGTCGGATGTTCCGGTATTCCACGCGATCGCCATGGTCCTGCAGGGCGATCAGCCCGCGGGGGGCGCGCCCATAGCGCTCGCTGGTCGCGAACTTGCTCAGCCGCCGCCGCGCTTCCCAATCGGCGGAGCCGAGCTCGTACTCCACCACTTTCACGCCGTTGAGCCAGTGCTCCACGTGCCGTCCGTTCACCACCAGGCGGGCGGCGTTCCACAGGGTGGCCGCCTTCACCACACCGGCCGGCGGCGCATGCAGCGCGTAATTGGCGCCCGCCGAGGTGAGCGGATTCCGGCCGTCGGGGTGCCGGTCGTTGTCGAGCACCTGCATTTCCGGGCCGCTGCTGTACGTCACCTCGGCCGTGGGATCGATCCGGTAGATCACACCGCTGTTGCCGCGCGGCCCGACCTTCCATTCGAGTTCGAGCTCGAAGTTCTCGTACTCGCGATCGGTGGCGAGGTCGCCGCCCTCACCGGTGCGCGTGAGCACGCCGTTGATCGCCGACCAGCCTTGAGCCGGCGCGCCCGGGGTGGCGAAGTTGTGCCATCCCGCGAGCGAGGTGCCGTCAAAGAGCACGGTCCAGGGGCCGCCGGCACTCGATGCCGCGGCGGGCGACGCCGACGGGCCGGGGGAGGCGTTCGCGGCGGCGCGCCGGCAGCCGCCAAGGAGCAGGGGGACCAGCAGGGTGCCGGCGGCGATCAGGCCCGCGAAACCGGACCGGGTTCGAACCATATGCTGCTCCTGCGGTGCGCGGGCGGGGACGAGGCGGGAGAATTCGAGAGCGAATGGTAGGGCCGGCGCTGGATATGCGGAAGAGATCGACGCACCTTGTCCGGATGGATCATTCTCCCGGATTTCTGGCTCACGTGGAAGGGCGCCGCCCCCATGTGCACGAAGTGACGATCGCCGATACCCTCGCGGCGCTGCCGCAGGAGCCGGGCGCCATCCTGATCGATGTGCGCGAAGACCGCGAGTGGAACGCTGGCCATGCCGGGGGGGCCATCCATGTGGCCCGTGGGGTCATCGAGCGGGACATCGAAAAGCTCGTTCCCGATCCCGCCACGCCGCTGTACCTGTATTGCGGCGGCGGCTTCCGCTCCATTCTGGCCGCCGACACCCTGCAGCAGATGGGGTACACCAACGTCCACTCCGTGATCGGCGGCTGGCGCGGCTGGGTGGAGCAGGGCGCCCCCGTCACACTCCCCGCGTCCGGCGCCTAAGCCCGGCGTCGCTCCCTACCCCGGTTTCGCCCCTTCACGGAGTTTGTATGTCCGGCGCGCCCGATCTCGCCCTCGACGACCATCGCTTTCCGATCGGCCGGTTCCAGCGGCAGGCCGAGTATTCCGCGCCGCAGCGTGCGGGGCACATCGAGCGGCTGGCCGCACAGCCGGATCTGCTGACGGCGGCCATGAGCGGGCTGGATGTCCAGGACTACGCATCGCCCTACCGGGCCGGCGGCTGGACGATCCGGCAGCTCGTGAACCACATGGCCGACAGTCACGCCAATGCGTACATCCGCGTGAAGCTGGCCCTCACCGAGGACGAGCCCCTGATCAAGCCGTACGATCAGGACGCGTGGGTCCGACTGGCCGATTCAGAGCTCGTCTCGCCACTCGTGTCGCTCGCGATGTTCACCGCCGTTCACGAACGGCTGGTGGCGATCCTGCGCGCGATGGAGCCCGCGCACTTCGCGCGGACGCTCCGGCATCCGGAGAACGGCGTGATGACCCTCGACATGCTGGTGGGGCTCTACGCGTGGCACGGCGACCACCATGTGCGGCACATCGAGCGCTATCGCGCCACGCGCGCCGAAGGCTGACCGCCGCTACGGCTGGCCTTCCGTAATGCGCGCCCCTTCGCCCACGAGCGCCACGCCGGCGGTGCCGGGAATACCGAACATGGCGTAGAGGTAGCCGCGGGCCGGGGTAGTGAGCGTCTGCCACCCCACGCCCGTGTAGCGCAGCACCGTGCCGCTGTCGCCGGCGGCGTACACCTCGGTTGGGCCGCGCCCCCAGAGGGCCCGCAGGTCGCGCGTGGTGGGGGCCGGGAAGCGTTCCCAGGTCACCCCATCGTAGCGCAGCGCGGTGCCTGAGTCGCCCACGACGAACACGTCAGCGGCGCCCGTGCCCCACACCGCGCGCAGCCGGCTCGTGCTGGGCACCGGCAACGACTGCCACCGGCCCCCGTCAAAGCGCAGCACCGTGCCGCTGTCGCCCACGGCGTACACGTTGGCGGGATCCGACCCCCACACCGCGCGCAGGAACCGCTGCGTGGTACTGGCCTGCGGCGTCCAGCCGGCACCGTTGGAGCGCAGGATGGTGCCGCGCTCCCCCACCACGATATGCTGCCCGCCGCCGCTCCAGACCGCACGCAACAGATATGACGTGGGCGCCGTTTCGCGCGACCACCGGTTGCCGTCGAAACGCAGCACCGAGCCGGTGTCGCCCACGGCCACGATGTCGGTGGTGCCGTTGCCGCTGATGCCATACAGGTCGTTCACCGATGGCACCGGCTCCTGCGCCCACGTGGTGCCGGTGCGCCGGAACACCGTGCCCCCCAACCCCACGGCGAACATGGGGCCGCCGGTGGCCCCATACGTGGACAACAGCGCCGGATCCGAGATCTCCGTGAGCGCCGTGGCTGCCGCGCCGCTGCCGCGGAGTGTGAGCACCGTGCCATACCAGCCGGCCAGCCGCAGCGTGCCGTCGCCGCGTGGGGCGATCGCCCGCAGGTTCTGCCCCGAGCCCACGGACAGCGCGCGCCACGTGGTGCCGTCAAAGTGGTACGTCGCGCCGCCGTTCCCCACCGCGTACAGGTCGTTGAAGGCGCGCCCGCGCAGCGCGAACAGGTTGGCGCGGCCGGGCGGCGTCATGGGGGTCCACTGGGCGCCGTCGAACCGCCAGATCGTACCGGACACGCCCACCGCAAAGATGTTGCCCACGCTCGTGCCCCACACGTCGAACAGGGGGCTGCCTCCGGGCACCGCCATGCGCTGCCACGTCGCACCGTTGTAGCGCAGGATCACGCCGTTGTTGCCCACCACGAACACGTTGGTGCCGTTGGCCCCCCAGATGCCCCACAGGTCGTCGGTCACCGGTGTGCTCTGCGGGGTCCACGCCGTGCCGTCGAAGTGCAGAATCGTCCCACGGTCGCCGGCGATATACACGTCGTTCGCGGCGAGTCCCCACACTTCCAGTAGCGTCGCGGTGGTGCCGCTGGGGACCGGCGCAAAGGTGACGCCGTTGCCGCGGAACAGCACGCCGCCGGCGCCCACGATCCAGATGTCGGTGGGGGACGAGCCCCAGACGCCGGTGAGCGTTTCGGTGGTGTTCAGCGACACCGCCTCCCACGGGCCGCCGGCGCGCGCGCGTAGTAGCGTCCCGTTCTGCCCCACCGCATAGCTGCTGCCGGCCCCGTCGTCCCAGAGGCCCAAGATGGTGATGTCGGAGAGGCCGGCGCGGGCGACGCGCCACTGGGCGATCCCAGGGGTCACGGCCCCAACGGTGACCTGCACGAGGGCGCTCACGCGCCCGGCAACGGCCGTAATGCGCGCGCTCCCCGGTGCGAGGGCACGGACGGTGCCGGTGCCGTCCACCGTGGCGATCGCGGGCGCGTCGCTGCGCCACGTGACACCGGGATCGGCCACCAGCCGACCGGTGCTGTCGCGCGCCTCGATCGCGATGGTGCGCTGCTGCCCGGTCTGCAGGGTGATCGCCGCCGGCGCGGCGACGAGGCTCGAGACCTGCACGGTGGGAGCCGGTGGGGGCGGCACGACGTCCGTGGGACCGTCGTCGCGGCACGCGCCCAGCACCGGCAGGAGCAGCAGCGCCGACACCAGTATCGGGGACTGCAGGCGACACAGATGCCGTCGCAGGGCACGCTGCGATCGGGAGAGACACCGGGAAAACGCCATCATGGGTGGACGGTAGCCACCCATGATGGGGGTGCGCTAGGCTTTCGTGACGTTCCGGAAGCGTGGCGTATAGTCGGGGAACACCAGCGACAGGTTGGGATTGCCCAATCGGTTCTGCACGATCTCGGCCAGAATGTCGCGATGGTCGAGCGTGACGCGCAAATCCTGCCCCGACTCGAGATTCTCGCGGGCGAGTCCCGGCCAGCCGTTGGTCAGCACACGGCCGCCGTTGATCTTCTTGCCCATGGCGAACGCGACGTTGCCGCGGCCGTGGTCGGTGCCGCGGTTCCCGTTCTCGCGCGCGTTGCGCCCGAACTCGGAGATCACGACCACCGTCACCCCGTACGACGTCGTGCCCTGGATCACGTCGGCGTGGAACGCTGCCAGCGCATTGGCCAGATCGAGCATCTTGCCGTGCATGTAGCCACCGTCAAGCGTGGCCACCGGCCCCTGCGTGGCGTGCGTGTCCCAGCCGCCGTTGAAGGCGTGGATGGCTTCCACCCCCACGTCCGCCTTGATCAGCGCCGCGGTGGAGCGCAGCGCCTGTCCAAAGCCGCTGGTGGGATACGTGGCCCCGTTGGCGGCGGCGTAGCCCGTGAAGTTGATACGCTGCAGCAGCGCGATCGTGTTGGTGGCGTCGAGCGCGTTCGCCGACACCGGGTTGACCGTGCCCACATGGTTGGCGGCCAGCCACTGCGCACGCGCCGCGGCGGTGGTGGCGTTGCCGCCGATCGCAAAGGTGGACGGGCTCGGAATAGGCAGCGACTTGGGGCCGCCCGAGAGCGTCTGCGGCAGGCCGGCCGTGAAGCTCATGGCCCGCAACGACGCATCGGCGCGCAACGGTGTGCTCGTGGCGAGGTGGCGTCCCAGCCAGCCGCCGGCAATGCGTGGATCGCGCGGCTTACCGACTTCGATGTACCGCTGGGCATCGAAGTGGGACCGCGACGTGTCCACGGACCCGGTGGCATGCGCCACGAGCAGGTCGCCGTTGGTGTACGCGGGCATCAGCGGCGCCATGCCGGGCGAGAAGCCGAAGAAGTTGTCGAGTGCGACGGCCTTCGGACCGGTCCCGGCGGCATCGGGGCGCGCCACCGCGATGTTCGGCCGGCCGGTGTAGTAGTCCGGATCACCGAACGGCACCACCAGCGACATCCCGTCAGTACCGCCGCTCAGGAACACCGACACGATGATGTCGCGGGCGCCCGTCGAGCTTTGCGCCATGACCACCTTGGGCAGCCACGTCGGGAGCAGGGCGCTCACGCCGATGCCGCCGGCCAGCGTCAGGAAATCGCGGCGTGCGAGTTCGTGGTATTCATGGCACCCGCCTTCGGTTGATTCGTCACTCATGCGGTGGCTCGGCAAACGTGAAAAGGGCGCATCAGAACCATTGGAACTCCTGCGCGCTGGCGGCCAGGGCCAGCGTTTCGCGCACGCGCGCCTCGCTGTACGCGCCGCCGCGGATGTACGTGAGCAGCTGCGTGCGGAGCGCGGCCGGCATCTCGCCGCCGAACAGGCGGGCGCCGATCTGCGCCACCACACCGTCGGGGGTATCCGGCGACCGGAACGGCATCGCGTTGACCTGCGCCACGGTGGTGCTGTTCAACGTGGACAGATACTGCATGTACGCCCAGCGCGTGAGCACGAGGCCGCTCCACCAGTCCACCCGGTCGGGGTAGCCGTTCGGCTGTTCCCACATGAACACCGGCATCCCCATCCGGTCGGACGTCTGACGCACGGCGCGCACGTTGACCACCGACGCCCCCATGCCGCGCATGGCGGAGATGGCGAGATGGAACGGTCGCTTGTACTTCGCCGGCGCCGCCATGAGGTTCTTGCCCGACAGGATCGTGCGGATCATCGCCTTGATGTCGCCGCCCGTGGCGAGATACGTGGCCGCCGTGGCGTCGATCACCGCCTGGGGCGGCTCGTATGACAGCAGCCAGCGCGCCATCTTCAGCGATAGGTACGCAGCCGTGCTCGGATGCTGCACCAGCATCTGGATCGCGGCGTCCCCTTCGGCTTTCATCTGCACATCGGTGGCCGTCGTCGGCATCGCGGGGAACGTGCGCCCCATGAACACCTTGGCGTTCCGGTCGTGCAGGTTGCGGTTGAACAGGAACGTCCCGGGCCCCGTGGTGGACCAACCGGTCAGGATGCGCGAGAGCTCCGCCACGTCGGTCTGCGTGTAGCCGCCATCCACGCCGAGCGTGTGCAGCTCCATGATCTCGCGGGCGTAATTCTGGTTGGGCGTCGGGGTGCGGCTGGTATTCTGATCGAGATACATCAGCATCGCGCCGCTGTGCGCGGTGGCCCGCAGCAGCTCCGGGAACGTGCCGAGCGCATTCGGCCGGATCACGTCGCGGTCATCGACGAGTTTGCGGTAGCCCACCTTGTTCAGACTGATCGTGAAGTGATCCGTCCAGAACTCCACCATGCGTTCGCGCAGCTGCGCCTTGGAAAACGCCGCGCGGTACCACGTGCCGTCGGCCAGCTGGTTGGCCACTTCGTTCGTGTCCATCTGCATGGCCAGCATCGCGGGCGTCATCTGCGTCATCGGCAGACGCGCGGCGATAATGGCCTCAATGGCGCTGTCGTCGATTTCGCTCGCGCGCAGCTGGTAGTCCAGATAGCCCGCGTATCCCAGGCGCCGCGCTAACGCGAGCTCGTCGGGGGTCGCACCCATGGTGACACGGCGCACCAGCCGCAGCACCGGGTCGCTCCACGCGGCGGACGGGTCCGGTGCCGTCCCTGCCGGCTGGCCCGCCGGGAAGGGGCTGCTGCCACGGCTCTTCGGTCGCTGCGCGTCGGCCGTGCCAGCAGCCGCGAGCGCGGCCGCCGCAGACGCCCCGAGGGCGAAAAATCGGCGACGGCTCGGGCGCGTGTCGTCGGGGGTGGCGTCCACGGGCGCTTGCGGGTCAGCGTCGGTCGTCGACATGGGAATGGGCGGGGAAGGGCAACGGAGGGAAAACGGCCCGGAAGCCGAACGGCATAATGGTCGGGATTCTGACAGCGCCTGTCAACGGACGATCTGCCCCGTTACGGCGTAAAAGGGCCGCTGGTACACGCCGCGT
>JARIEX010000118.1 GCA_031127095.1 Gemmatimonadota bacterium | reverse complement strand
GCCCGCTCCTCCGCGTACCACGGGGCCGTGCGTGTGGTGCGGGCACCCGATAGCTACCGGGTACTGGCGGCCGACCTTGGCGCACGCTTGGCGCAAGACGTGGAGGCCGCCGCCCGCGATCTGGCGCAGCAGGGCTTTGGCGTGTCGGCGCTCCTGGTGGATTCCATTTTTTCGAGCGATGGGGTGTACGCGTGATCTCATGACGCGATTTCCAGTCATTGGCGATGTGCGCGGCGCCGGGCTGTACAACGCCGTGGAACTGGTGGACGACCCCACCACGCGGACTCCAGCGGCGTCACTGGCGAGCGCCGTCATCAACGGCCTGCGTCAGCGTCAGGTGTTGATCGGTGCGGCGGGCCCTCACGGGCATATCCTCAAGCTGCGTCCACCGCTTTGCTTTTCCCGTGAGCACGTGGATACGTTGGTGCGAGCGATCACCGCGACGCTGGCATCGCTCGGACACTGATGGCCCGCGAGACACGACCAGGAGCGACAGGATGAGCAGCACATGGAAAACGGCGTTCCGTTCGTTTTACTACGAGCACGCGCCGGAGCCCGACGATCCGCTGCTCCTCGCGGGCACGATCGCCTTGCTGGTGATCGACGTGCAGAACGTCTATCTGGCGCGCCCCGATGCCAACACGCTCGACGCGGCCGAGCGGGCGCGATACGACGCGTGGACGCCGTTTCATGACCGCATGCACGGCACCGTGCTCCCCAACATCGCGCGCTTGCAGCAGGCCTTTCGCGCGGGTGGCCACGAGGTCGTGCACGCGCGCATCGCGTGCCACACCAGCGACGGACGCGACCGCTCACTGAGCCAAAAATTGCCGGGGTGGAACAACCTGCTGCTGCCGAAAAACGACTGGGAGTCGCAGATCGTCGCGGACGTGGCGCCGGTTGGCGATGAGATCGTGGTCACGAAGACGACGGACAGCGCGCTGACCGGCACGAACCTGCGGTTGATCCTGACCAATCTGGGCATCCGCCATGTGGTCTGCTGCGGCATCTTCACCGATCAGTGTATCGCCTCCACCGTGCGCAGTCTGGCCGACGAAAGTTTCTTCGTACTCGTTCCCGACGATGCCTGTGCCGCCGGCACCGAGGCGCTGCATCGGTCTGAGCTCGAGATCATGAATCATATCTACTGTCATGTCATGTCCACGGATGACGTGCTGGCCTATCTCCCCCGCGACATCCCGTCATGACCGCGGAATATCATCCGCACCTCGTCGCCGATTTGCATGCGATGGTTCGTGATGGATTGTCGCACTGGGGGTTGCCATCGCACACCGACGTGACGCTGCTGTCGCTCTCGGAGAACGCCACGTTTCGGCTGCGCGACGACCGTGACGGCCGCGACATCGCGCTTCGGGTGCATCGACTGCACTACTCATCGGAGGCGGAAATCCAGTCGGAGCTCGCGTGGATCGCAGCGCTGCACACCGACGGCGTGCTGGAGACGGCCGTGCCGATCTGCCGCGCTGGTTTCGCCGCTTGGGCCGTCTCACGGCGCGCGCGCACGCCGGTGCCGCGGTGATCGCGCGGGCGTTGGTGGTGATCGCGCAGACACTCGACGCATACGGTATGGCGCCGGAGCGCTTCGGGTTGGTGCATGCCGACTTCCGACTGGCCAATCTGCTCGTGGACGGCGACACGCTGCGCGTGATTGATTTCGACGACTGCGGCTTCTCGTGGTTTGCGTACGACTTCGCCGCCGCGGTCAGAAGTCCCGTTGGCGCGCGACCTTGGCAGCGGCTATACCGCAGGCACGGTACGCCTCGCCTCCGCATTCCTCGCCACCACGCCCTGATCGTCATCGATCCCCTTGGAGATTTGCATCGCTCGCTGGTCGCCGCGTCATCGTCACGGGTGCCAGCAAGTGCATTGGTCGTGGTATCGCGCACCTTCGCCGAGGCCGACGCCGTCGCGGCGGAGATTGTGCGGGCACTACGGGGCGAGCAAGGCGGGACAGCTGGGGTTCATGCGTACCGCCGCCATCGAACTGGCGCCGTACATCACGGGCCAGGCCATGGCGATCGACGGCGGGCAGATTCGCCCCGAGTCGCTGGCGGCGCTGGAAGAGATGGACGCGGGATAAGCTTCGCCACGGGCGTGGCGGCCTGATGGCCACCACGTCAGCCGGTATTGCCGTAGACCGCCACTCGGCGGCCCCGCGCGCGATATTCGACAGCGCACGCACGAACGATCACATTACTGTCGCATCAGGTATTCCGGCGGCCCCGCGGTCCATCCTTCGTCCGGGACGCGCCAGCGCACCACTATCACGATTTCGCGGAGCGGTTGATGGGCAAGTACACACTCAACGTGAACGGCGCGTCCCGGACCGTCGTGGTCGAATCCGACACGCCCCTGTTGTGGGTGCTGCGCGATGCGCTCAATCTCACCGGCACGAAGTTCGGCTGCGGCATCGCCCAATGCGGCGCCTGTACGGTGCACGTGAATGGTGTACCCACGCGATCCTGTCGCACGCTCGTCTCGGCCGTCGGCACGGCCACGGTGACCACCATTGAAGGCATCGACACGCCACAGGCGCGCGCACTGCAAGATGCCTGGTGCGAGCTCGATGTCCCGCAGTGTGGGTACTGTCAAGGCGGACAGATCCTCGCGGCCGCCGCGTTACTGAAAACCACTCCGCATCCCACCGACGCCGATATCGACGCGGCGATGGCGAGAAATTTGTGCCGCTGCGCGTCCTACACGCGCATTCGTGCCGGCATCAAGCGCGCCGCCGAGTTGGCGGCAACCGCTACCCCAGCCAACGGAAAGCGCACATGAGCGACGACTCGAATGTCGGCGCGTCGGCGATCGATCGACGCCAGTTTATCAAGATCAGTGCGCTGGCCGGCGGTGGGTTGCTGGTGGCGAGCGGGTTCGACGGGGCAGCGCATCTCGCCGTCGCCCAAGCGGCGCCGACGGCCGGGCTCCCACCCGTCGCCGACTTTGCTCCGAACGTGTTTGTCAGTATCGCGCCGAGCGGCGTGGTCACCCTCGTCGCACCCAATTCGGAGATGGGTCAAGGCATCAAAACGTCGTTGCCGATGATCATCGCCGAAGAACTGGACGTGAAGTGGGAGCAGGTGGCCGTCGTGCAGGGTGATCTGAATCCGGCGTATGGTCGGCAATTCAGCGTTGGAAGCGGATCGACGGTGGCGAACTTCGTCGCGATGCGACGCGCCGGCGCGGCCGCCCGTGCGGTGCTCGTGGAGGCCGCGGCACTGGAGTGGAACGTGAGCGCAAGCGAATGCACCACCGCAGACGGAGTCGTGACGCACGCGGCGTCGAAGCGAACGGCCACGTATGGTTCACTCGCGACAAAAGCCGCGCTGCTGCCCACCCCCGCGAACGTGACGCTCAAGGATCCGCGCACGTTCAGACTGCTTGGCACCCGCATCCCGGGTGTTGACAATCGTAAAATCGTGAAGGGTGCGCCGCTCTTTGGCATCGATGTCACGCTGCCGGGCATGCTCTACGCGACGTACACCAAGTGTCCGGTGTTCGGTGGGGAGGTGGCGAGTGCCAACCTCGATGTCGTCAAGGCCAAGCCCGGCGTGCGCGATGCGTTCGTGCTGAGCGGCATCGCGGGTCTTCCATCGGGGGTGGCGGTGGTGGCCGATTCCACGTGGAATGCGTTCAGCGCCACCAAGGCGCTGAAGGTGCAGTGGAACGAAGGGCCGCAGGTTGCGCAGAGTAGCGTGGAGATGGCCGAGCAAGCGGTTGCGCTGGCCAAGGCCAACGCGCCGGTATCGCTGCCGCCTGGCGCACGGGCTGTCGAGGCGGTGTATCACTATCCGTTTCTCGCCCATGCCACGCTCGAGCCGCAGAATTGCACGGCGTGGTTGAAAGACGGTGTGATGGAGATGTGGACGCCCACACAAATTCCGTCATCGGGACAGGGGCTGGTGATGAAGGGACTGGGGCTCGCGGCGAAGGATGTGAAAGTGCACATCACGCGCTTGGGTGGCGGATTTGGCCGACGCGGCAGTAACGAATTTTCCATCGAAGCGGCGGCCATTGCCCAGAAGTTTGCGGGGACCCCCATCAAACTCACGTGGACGCGCGAACAGGATTTTGCGCACGACAACTATCGCTCGAACGGGTGGCACTTCTTCTCGGCCGGACTCGATCGCAACGGCGCCGTGGTCGCGATGCACGACGCGTATATCAAAATGCTGGGCGGACCGGGCGAGATGTCCGTCACGGGTTTCCCGTTCAATGCGATTCCAGGATCGGAGGTGCTTTCCGGCAAATTGCGCGGGGGCATTCCCACCGGGTATTGGCGTGCGCCTGGCGACAACGGCAACGTGTGGGCGACGCAGAGCTTCATGGACGAACTCGCGCACGCCGCCGGGAAGGAACCCCTCGCGTTTACGCTCGACCTGCTGGCCACGGTGCCAGCATCACCGAAGTTTGACGCGAACAAGATGATTGCGGTGCTGAAGCTCGCCACCGAGAAGGCGACGTGGGGACAGCAGCGTCCGCGCGGCGAGGGACAGGGATTCGCCATCTGTTTCGCCAACAACGCCTACGTCGCGATCGTCGCCGATGTCGCGGTGAGTCAGGCGGGCGCACTCACCATCAAGAAGCTCACCGCGGCCGTGGATGCCGGCACCATCGTGAACCTGAGTGGCGCCGAGGCGCAGGTGCAGGGCTCGATGCTCGATGGGATCAGCGCCGCGTGGTTCCAGAAAGTCACGATCGAGCGTGGCGCGGCGGCGCAGACGAACTTCAACAAGTATCCGATGCTGCGCATGAACCATGCGCCGCCGATCGTCGACGTGCATTTCATCCCGTCGTCGGCGCCGCCAACAGGATTGGGTGAACCGGCACTGCCGCCTGCTGCGCCCGCCGTGTGCAATGCGATCTTTGCGGCCACGGGGAAGCGCATTCGTACGCTGCCGGTCGCCGACGACACGCTCAAGTGGACGTAGCGGGCCGGCATCCTCAGCGTCGGCGGGCCGAAGCCGTTCACGCACGGCCGTCGTCGGGCGTCCTGGTGATCAGCGTGTTGCCGGGAACAAGTTGGACCGCGGGGGAAGTATCAGCAGTACTCATGGAAGCCTCCACACCATGGGTGATGGCGTCGATGCGCTCGGCGCCTCCGTGGATCGGGCCGGCGGATACGCGGCCCAGGCGAAGGCACCGCGACGCACGGTCACCACCGACGCCAGCAGCAGCAGGCCCAGCGCCACCGGCAACGCTCAGCGCGACGTACCGCGCACCCGGTACAGATAGCTGAACTTCACGAACGCGCCGTCGGTCGTGCGCTGCACGTCGATGGGGCGCATCGTCTCCGTGGCATCCACCCCGGTGCCGTAGCCCAGATATACCACGGTACCCGGGCTGGGCAGATAGCTCACCAGCACATCGCCGCGACCGAGCAGCGACTTGCGCGCCGAGAGCGGCGTGTACGTGCCGTTGGCGGCGCGGCGCAGCAGGGGGCGCTCGGTGGCCGGATCACGCAGGGCGCTGCGGTCGCGCGATTCCATCTGTCCCACGAAGCGCAGGAAGAGCGCGCGGGAAAACTGGTACTCCAGCCGCAGGCGGGGCACCACCTGCGTGCTGAACAGCGAGCCGTCGCGCGCACGGATGAACCGCTGATAGCGGAGCAGGGCGCCGATGCGCACCTGCGTACTGGGACGCACATCCACCTGCGCTTCGAGGTCGCGCCGCCGCACGGTGCCCGTCTCGAAGAATTCCGGTTCGGTGCCGGTGGTGGCGGTAATCGTGGCGCCCACCCGCCGCCACTGGGGCGTGTTCACGATCAGCGCCGTGCTGCTCGTGACCTGCTGTGTGCTGGTGGTGAAGGCCACGGTGTCGCGCCCGCTGGCCGAGGGGACGGCGTAGGTCGCGTAGCGCCGCGCATCGAAGTCGATGAGCTGCAGGTCGGGGGTGATGCTCACCTTCCACCCGCCGCGCAGCGTCATCGAGTTGTCGAGTGACAGCGATGTTTCGAGGGGCGCGTCGCGCCGCGCAAAGGCGTCGTACGTCCACAGCGTGCTGCCGCTGAAGAAGTGCTGGCGCTGATCCCACCAGCCGCCGCGCGCGCCGAAAAACGTGACGCGCTGATTGACCTGCAGTTTGGTGAAGTCCACGCGGTTCACGAACC
Organism: Gemmatimonadota bacterium; assembly: GCA_031127095.1. Lineage (GTDB taxonomy): Bacteria > Gemmatimonadota > Gemmatimonadetes > Gemmatimonadales > Gemmatimonadaceae > Gemmatimonas. The sequence goes on along the minus strand of JARIEX010000118.1, from coordinate 4,457 downwards.
CCGACTGCGTCTGGAACCCCGGCGAGAAGCCCTGCAGCGCGTAGCGGAAGCCGTAGCCACGCCCGGAGCTCCCGACGTTGCCCTCCCAGAGCGTGCCGAAGCGCTGGGTACTGTCGCGGTTGCCGTCACCGGTAAGGCTGGCGGCGTAGCGCGCTTCCACGCTGTACGTCTTCTTGAACTGCAGGCGCGTGTCGAAGCCCGCCACGCGATTGAATCGCCTTCCCACGCTGCGGTCGGTGAACACGATGCCGGCGGTGCTTTCGGTGCCGAGGTCGCGGCGCAGGCGCACGATGGTGAACAGCGGATTCGCGCGGTCATCGCCCGTGCCGGTGGCGGCATCGAGCGCGGTGACCAGCCCGATGTCCGTGCGCGGAATTTTGCCGGTGAGCTTGAGTGCGCCGAGCGGCTGCACGATCGAGCGGGTGTTCACCAGTTTGTTGGGTGCGTCGAACTGCTCGCTCCCCTCCACGAAGAACGGGCGGAGTTCGGGATAGAAGTTCGCGAAACGCACGTCGCCCGGAATCTGTCCGACGTCGGTTTCCACCTGACTGAAGTCCGGATTGGCCGTGGCGTTGACGGTGAAGTTGGAGGTGATGCCCCAGCGCACGTCGCCGCCGCCCTCGCCCCGCGTGCCGCGCTGCCAGCCGGTGTTGGTACCGGTGATGCTGCGCGTGCCGCTGGTGGAGGTGATGGACGTCGGCGTGAGGTCGAGCACGAGACCGCGCTTCATGCCGGTCATGCCGCGGAGCGCGCCCGCCTGCGGCGCGAAGCTCTGCATGGCGCGTGACGCCGGCGCCCATGTGTCCTGATAGCCGGTGCGCTGCGTCTGCCGGACGATCTGCATCCCCCAGTCCTGCGACGCGCCGGCCTGAAAGCGGATGGACTTGAAGGGAATGCGGATCTCGACCATGAAGCCGTCGTCGAGCGTGCGTCCTTTCGACTGCCAGACGTAATCCTGCGAGAGGTCCACCGCCTGCAACGCGCCGCGGGAGACGCCCGGTCCGGCCGACATTTCGGTGCGCATGCCGTCGGCCTGTACGCCGAAGGGATTGACCGCGAACACGAACGAGCGGCGGCGATCGAGGAACGTATCGAGATGCAGCGCGATCCAGTCGTCGCTCGCGATGCGGTCACGCTCGGCGAGCGTGGCGCGCACGGTGCCCGGCGGCGCGAAGGCGCGGATGCCCACGTACAACGCATCCGGGGCGTACCACACCCGGACCTCGATGGCATCCTGCGCCGGGCGCCCGTCCACGGGGCTGTACGACGTGAAGTCGGTGAGCACGCTGGCGCGCTGCCAGACCGCCTCGTCCAGCGCGCCGTCGACGGTGACCGTGTCGTTGAGCCGCGGGGCGCGCACCTCAATGCGCCGCGCGCGGCCGGAGTACACCACGGGCGGGTCCTGCCCCGGCGCGGTGGGCGCGGGCAGGTCGGAGGACACGGGGCCGCTAACCTGCAGCAGCAGCGCGAAGAGGACCGGTAGCATATCAGCAAGGATAACGGACACGGGCCCGTACTGCGCCGCGGGGCGGTCCGACGTCAGCCGCGCGGGTCTTTCACCCCGTGCCACGCCGCGTCTCGCGGCAGCAGCAGCATATCGGGCGGCAAGCTCACCGCTCCGAAATCCCGCAGGTCTACCGTGACGATGGCGCGAGCGGACAGCCGCTCGGCCACCGCGATGACCGTCGCGTCGACGAGCCCCAGTGTCAGTGCGCCGTATTGCGTGCAGAGCGCGTGAGCACGCGCGAGATCGGCGTCGACACCCCATTCCACACGAAGCGCACCTACCGCCACATCACGGCGAAACGCGGTCGCCGCGTCGGCGCCCACATGACGCGCCAGCAGGTAGTCAGCTTCCGGTAGAATCGCCCACGGGAGCACCCAGGCGCGCGGATCCGACTCGTAGATCGCGCGGACCGCGCGGTGGTGCCTATCGTCGGCATCCACCAGCGCGATGATGCCGCCGGTATCCACGACAACGGTCATCGACCGAAGTCGTCGCCCAGCAACTCCTCGCTGCGGGCACTCACATCGCCGCGCCCGGATCGGCCGACGCCGATAGACTCCGGCGTCGCGGCCGGCGCCCGATGGCGCACGTACTCGGCGACCGCCTCACGCACGAGCTCGGCCGCGGACGCACCTTGCGCCCGCGCGAGCGCCTTGAGGCGACGATAGTCGTCGGCGTCGAGATAGACGGTGGTTTTGGTGGACTCCGACATATGGTAACCATATGTGGTAGATGCCCAACGGGTCAACCTCGGTTGTTACTCACGCGGCGCCTACGGCCGCCGCTTCGACCCCGCCAACACGCGGTAGTACTCCTCGACCAACGCCCGGTATTCCGCCGGCGCCGCCGCGCGCGCTCCGGCCGCCGGCCGACCATCGGCGCCCAATCCCACCGTGCGGTACAGCGCGAACTCAAAGTTCTTGAGGCGCTCCAGCATCGCGGTCTGCAGCTGCTCGAGTCCCTTGGGATCGCCGAAAGCGCGACTGTTCTCCAACTGGCGTAGCCCCTCGATGGCGCGATCGAGTTCGCGCGTGTCCACGCCCTGGGCGGCGGCCTCGCGACGGAGCCCCTCGGCGTTTTCGCGACGGAGCCGGAATTCGCGCGCGAACTGCCCCGGTGACCCCGACGGCATCGCGCCGCCGTTCCGATCGCCGCCGCGCCCGCCGTTGCCCTGCTGGCCACCCGGCTGTCCCTGGCCCTGCTGACTCCCCGGCTGGCCTTGGCCCTGCTGCCCCTGCTGGCCCCCCTGCTGGCCCCCCTGCTGGCCCCCCTGCTGGCCCCCCTGCTGGCCCCCCTGCTGGCCCCCCTGCTGGCCCCCCTGCTGGCCCCCCTGCTGGCCCTCCTGCTGGCCACCCTGCTGGCCACCCTGCTGGCCACCCTGCTGGCCACCCTGCTGGCCACCCTGCTGGTCCGCCACGCGCTCACGCAACGACTCCAATCCTTCCACCAATTCCCGTGTGCGCTCGAGGGTCCGCTCCTGCGCCCGCGCGGCCGATTCCCCCTGCAGCGAGCCGGTCGCCGCGCGTACGCGCTCCGCCACGTCCTTCAGGTTCTCGCCGATCTGCCCTTCGAACTGCGACGCGTACTCGGCCGAGCCGCCGCGGATCACCTGCTTGCTGAAGTCGATCTTGTCGGCCACGCGCGTGTCACGGATGCTCTCCGCCGCGTCGCCCAGTTTGCCGGCCGCCTTGGGCTGGTCGCGCCGCGCCTCACGGGCGAGGCGGTCGGCGTCGGCTTCGAGACGGCGCACGTCGTTGGCCAGCGCGTCCTTCTGCTCGCCCAGCCGCCGCTCCTGCTCATTGCGGGCATTGGGCGCCGCGCCCTGCATCGATTTAACCCCCTCGGCGATCTCCTGCTGACGCGCCTCGAGATCCCGCGCTTGCTCGGCCAGCTGCTGCACGCCGCGCGTGAGGTCGTTCGCGCGCGTGCCCTCGAGATTGCGCGCCGCACGATTCAGCGCCTCCAGTGCCGCATTGCCCTGCGCCGCCGACCCGCCCGACGCGCGACGCATGGCGTCGGCCGCCTGCTGCAGGCGCTGCGCGGCGTTGCCGAGTTCCGGGTTGTTCTGCTCGCGCGACAAGCGCTCCAGTCGGCGTGCTTCTTCCTCGGCCTGACGCGCCAGCTCACGCTGCGCCCCGCTGTTGGCCTGCTGCCCCTGCGCGCCTTGCTGGCCACCTTGCTGGCCACCCTGTTGCGCGCGACCTCCGCTGCCCGACGCACCACCACGGCCCGCCGCCGCGCCAGCACCTTGCTCCTGCCCCAACCGCTGACGCATCGCGTCGGCCTGCCGCTGCATGCGCTCGTTTTCCTGCTGCTGCCGCTGCGCGAGTTGACGGAGCTTCTCGATGGTCTCATCCACCGCCTGCTGACCGCTCTGCTGCGATTGCGACTGCTGCTGCACGGCTTCGTACTGGTTGCGCAGCTTGTCGTTCTCGAGCTCGAACAGGTCGGCCAGATCTTCGGCCTTCTGGCCGCCGCCACCACCACCACCACCGCCACCGCCGCCGCCCATCTGCACCTGCACGTCGCGATAGAGCGCCTCGGCGCGCTGCAGGTGCTGCAGTGCCTGCTGCTCCAACGGCAGGGCATCGGTGCCGCGGCCACGACCCAACTGTTCTTCGGCCAGCTTCATCGCAGCGGCCGCGGTCTCGGTCTCCACGCGGATCTTGGCGAACATCGTGTCGCCCGCCGCCAGACCGCGCTCTTTCAGGCTCGTGGCCAGTTTGGTCACGTCGCCACGCAGACGGCCTTCCGCAATCGTGAGCGTGGTGATGTCTTCGCGCCGCTTCTTGTCGGCGGTGCTGCTGCTGTCGCGCAGCCAATTGAAGGTGCCGGCCACCAGCTCCTTCTGGCGCGCCACGAACCCCTCGGGCGACTCCCCCTGCGGCCCGCCACCCCCACCACCGCCACCGCCCTGCTGCTCGGCCTGTCGATAGTCCTTCGAGAACGG
>JARIEX010000117.1 GCA_031127095.1 Gemmatimonadota bacterium | reverse complement strand
GGGGATGACGACCTGTCCTTTCGAGGACAAGGTCGTGGTCGCGGCGTCGAACATACTGGCTCCTTGAAGTGTCTTACCAGTAAGAATGGCGCCTACCGATCCCGCGGTCAAGTCAGCGCTCGCCACAGACATCTAACGCTTATTAGCCTGCGTGAAACCCCCGCGTGGCGGACGCTATGCCGGCACCTCATCGCAGCCTAGCAAGACAGTACGCCTCGGCGCGCACCGCCGCAACCCACCATCACACCACCACTTCGCCCGCGGTGTGCCGTTCTGCCCGCCGCCGTTAGGCTGCGGGCGTCGCAGCCTAATCGGACTTCGCCCGGAGAGGCGCCGGGCGGGCACCCGTCACCGACCCACGTCCAGCGGACTGCGCACGCCCAGCCCCCCACGGTTCAGCACATGCGTGTACAGCATCGTCGTCTTCACATCCCGGTGCCCCAGTAACTCCTGCACGGTCCGGATATCCGCCCCTGACTCCAGCAGGTGCGTGGCAAAGGAATGCCGAAAGGTATGACACCCGACCCGCTGGCCCACGCCCGATCGCCGGCCGGCCTCGGCCACGGCACGCTGCGCCACCGTAGGGTGGATATGGTGCGTCCGCCGCGACAGGCTCTCGTCGTGCCAGTACTCCCGCGCCGCCGGAAACACCCAGCACCACCCCCACTGCTGCGACGCCCGCGGGATCTTGCGGTCCAACGCCCCCGGCAACGCCACGAAGCCGCCTCCCCGAGCGGCACGCCGACCCATCACCGCCCGCACACGGGCCAGGTGCGCCCGCAGCGGGACGCCCACCGCAGCGGGCAGAACGGTCACGCGATCACGGTCCCCCTTCCCACGCCGCACCCGCAGCTCGCCGCGGTCGAAGTCCACGTCCTTCACCCGCAGCTGACAGCACTCCTGCAAGCGCAGGCCGCTTCCATACAGCAGCTGTGCCATCAGCAACGGCACGCCGCTCAGGCACGCCAACACCCGTTGCACACCCTCCCGCGACAGCACGTTGGGTAGGTGCACGGGCCGCCGCGCCGGCGCGAGACCGGACACCTCCCCCAGCGGCTGCTCCAACACGTCGCGGTACAGAAACTGCAATGCCGCCAGCGCCTGATTCTGCGTCGACGCGGCCACGTTCCGCTCACGCGCCAGATACGTCAGGAAATCCCGCACCTCCACGCCGCTGAGCGACGCGGGATGGCGCAGGCCGTTCCACCGCACATAGCGCACGATCCACTGCACGTACGCCTGCGTGGTGCGCGGGCTGTAGCGACGCACGGCGGCCCGGTCACGAACCACCACCAAAAGGCGTGAGGAAGACATGCCGTACGCTGCATGCTCCCTCACGCCGCACTGTCATCACGCCATCGCACACCGCGTCATCCCAACGCGCGCATCGCCTCCAGGCCGGTCCGCACTCGACCCAGCCCTTCCCGCAACACGCCCTCCGAGGTCGCAAAACAGAGCCGGAGGTGCCCGGTCGCGCCAGGCCCGAACCAACGCTCGGCGCCGGGCACCACCGCCACCCGATGGCGCTCGAGGAGCGCCTCCTGCAGCCGCGTCGCCGGTTGCGCCCACGCCGACACGTCGGGGAAGATGACGTAGGTGGCGGCCGGCACATCCACCTGCACGCCGGGGATCGCACGCAGTTCGTGCACCGCCAGATCACGCATCCGTTGCAGGTGCGCGATAAACGCCTGCAACCAGGGCTCTCCTTCGTTGCATGCCGCCGCGGCACCGATCTGCGAGACGGTGGCAGCCCCGGTCATGGTGGTGCGCGCCAGCGACGCGTCCATCAGGTGCTCAAACCGGGGCGCATCAGGAGCGAGTACATAGCCAATCCGCAGGCCGGCCAGCCCAAAGCTCTTTGAGAACCCGTGCACCGTAAACGTGCGGGCGGCGATCGCCGGCGACAGCGTTGGCAGGCTCACGAACGGCACCCCGTCAAAGACGATGTCCGACCAGATCTCGTCGTTGAGGATCCAGAGGTCGTGCGCCACGGCGAATTCGCCCAGGACACGCAGTTCCTCCGCGGCGAGCAGTTGCCCCAACGGGTTGAGCGGGTTGCACACGCCAAGCAACCGCGTGCGCGGCGTGAGCAGCGCCGGCAGCCGCGCCAGATCGAGCCGTCCGGTGCTCGGGTCGAGCGGGAGCAGTCGTACCGTACCACCAGCCGCTTCCACCGACGCCTTGAACAGAAAGTCGACCGGATCAAACACAATGGCGTCGTCACCCGGCGCCAGCGCGAAACGGGCAATGTGATGCATGCCGGCGGCCGCGCTATCGACGGCCATCAGCAACGAGGGGTCGCACGCATGGCCGGTCGTCCGCTCCCGCCGAGTCGCACACGCCGTGCGAAAGGCCGGCAACCCCTCGGCGGGTCCATACGACAACACGCCACCCCGCAGGTAGTGCGTCATCGCCTCGATGATCGGCGCCGCGACCGCAAAATCGGGATCGGCCGCGGTGAGCGGGATGACATCCGGCGGCAACGTCGCCCAGCGGAGGTTGAATGCCCGCTCCCGGAGCAGGGCGAAAGGGACGTGATCGTCGCGGAAGAGTGAGCTCACGGGGGTCGTCATGGGTCAGGACACAACACGAGCCACCCGCGCGTCTTCCCGCGCCTGCGACGCCGTGCTGTCCGTCCACAGCTGCTGCGTCACCCGCAGCAGCACGAACCCGCTCACCGCCAGCACCGCCGTCAATATCCACGCCGTGGACCACCGCGACGGATCGCCCGATGCATACAGGAAATTCCCGATCGCAAACAGCGACGACCAAATCACCACGCATCCGGCAATCCACCCCACGAACGCCGCGCCGATCCGATTTTCCTGCGCCACCTCGGCATCGGACACACCAGCCGCCGCGCGCAATTCGCTCCACCCCGCCCCCACCGGCTTCACCTGCTGCACGAACGCGATCAGCGTGGCACGATCGGTCACGGGACCGACGAACGCCGTGATCAGCCACGCCACGGTGGTGATCCCCACCTGCACAATGGTCGTGGTCGCAAAGCCGGCGCCGGGCATGAAGTACGGCACCGCCAACGACGTGATCAGCGACATCACCATCGCCACGATCTCGCACCACGCCGACACGCGCCACCAGAACCAGCGCGCGATATACAACAGCCCCGTGCCGGCGCCGATCGACAACAGCACCTGGAACGCCTGCTGCGCGGAGCTCATGGTGAGACTGAGCAGCGCCGCCACGATGTACAGCCCGACGGTGGAGAGACGCCCCACGTTCACATAGTGCGACTCACTGCCGTCCTTCTTGATGAAGCGACGGTAGAAATCGTGCACGAGATACGACGATCCCCAGTTCAGGTGCGTCAGAATCGTGGACGAATTCGCCGCCAGTAAGCCGCCGATCATGAGTCCCACGAACCCCACCGGCAGGAACTTGAGCATCGCCGGAAACGCCGAGTCGTGTCCGATCAGCGAGGCGTCGGCATTGGGAAACGCCGCCTGGATCGACGCGAGATCGGGATACACGATGATCGAGCACAGCGCGGTGATGATCCACGGCCACGGACGCAGCACGTAGTGCGCGATGTTGAAGAACAGCGTCCCACCCAGCGAATCCTTCTCCGACTTCGACGCCAGCATGCGCTGCGCGATGTACGAACCGCCCCCGGGCTCGGCGCCGGGATACCAATTCGCCCACCAGCTCACCGCGATCGGCAGAATGAAGATCATGAGCGCCAACTCGGACATGCTGAAGTTGGGGAGCAGGTCGAGAATGGGCTGACCGGTGCCGTCCTTCACCGACATCACCGGCTGCGCGTTGGCGGCGGTGCTCTGCACCACCTGCAGCGTGGACAGCCGCTCGGTGAGCAACTTGAGGCCGAGCCAGCCGCTGGGCTCACCCGCAAGGCGGCGTCCCACTTCCACCAGCGAGAACCACGCGGCGGCAAACACGGCCGTCATCTTGATGAAAAACTGGATCATGTCAATCACGAGCACACCCCACAGCCCGGAGTGCGCCGCGAACGCCACATTCAACACACCGCAGATTACGATCGTCTGCCACGGCGCGAGGCCGAACAGGATGTTGGCGATCTTGCACGCCGCCAACGTCACCATGCCCATGATGAAGCAATTGAAGAACAGTCCCAGATACACGGCGCGGAAGCCGCGCACCACGGAGGCCGATGTGCCGGAGTAGCGAAGCTCGTAGAACTCGAGGTCCGTCATCACCCCCGACCGACGCCACAGGCGCGCAAAAAAGAACACGGTGGCCACGCCGGTGAGCACGAACGCCCACCACTGCCAGTTCCCCGCCACGCCGTAGCGTCGCACCTGCTCGGTGACCCAGTTGGGCGTATCCGACGAGAACGTGGTCGCCACCATCGACAGACCGGCCAGCCACCACGGCACCGAACGGCCCGAGGCGAAGAAGTCCGACGTGCTGGCCCCCGAGCGCTTGGCGAGAAAGAGCGCCGGGACGAAGCACACCAGAATCGAGGCGACGGCAATCACCCAGTCAATCCAGGAGATGGTCATGAGCGGACTGGAAGGAGGCTAAAGACGGGAACGGAGGTCGGCATGGAGCGGGAATGTGGTGCCACGGGCCCAACAGAGCAAACCGTGACAACGTGGACCTGCTGTGAAACGCAGAATGCGCCGATTCGGCCCGTGTGCTGCTCAAGTCGTTGACGACCGGCTCCGAGGTTCGAGAGGGTAGCGGGTGTTGCGGGGTCGATGTTGACCGTGAACACGCCGACTCAGCTGGATTGCGCCGTGCCCCTTGAAACCACCTCCCGCATGCTCGCCCCGGTCCTCGACCGGTTGACCGCCGACGATCTCGACGCCCTGCCGTATGGGATCGTCCAACTGGACCGTGACGGCCGCGTGCTGTCGTACAACCGCGCCGAAGCCGAAAATGTCGGCGTGATGCCACGGCCCATCGGTCAGCACTTCTTCCGACAGGTGGCCCCCAGCGCCAACGTGCCGGAGTTCCACGGGCGCTTCCTCGATGGCGTGGACGCGAGACGTCTCGACCACACGTTTGCCTTCACGTTCTCGTGTGCCCTGCGGCCGCGTCGCGTGCTGATCCGCCAGTACTACTCGCTGCGCACCGACACGGTGTGGCTGTTCGTGGCGCAGCCGGACGGTGCCCCTTTCGAGACCGGCACCGCATCACACGGCTACTCGGCGTTCCTGCCCACGCCGGACTTCGGCTTCGACTTGCGCCGGGAACGGGTGGCGTAGCCTCCGTTGCGTAGCGAGGGTCGCGTCGCGCCCCGCCACCGCTCAGTGCGGGCCGGCCGACCCCAGCGACGGGCGTACCCGACCCCGCAACACGTCCAGACGCAGCTCGGTCCACCCCTCCCCCTGCACGTACTGCACGCGCACGTGGTGTGTCCCGCCGGCGAGCGGCGCGTAGCCGGGCATCGTTTCGTGCGGGGTCCACTGATCGATCACCAGCCGGTCGTCCACCCACACCCGCACGGCGTCATCGCTGAGCGTGCGCAGGGTGTACGGTCCGGGCGGCAGCGCGAGCGTGGCGGTGGCCTCCAGCGCCATGCGCCGCGTGGGGATCTGCGCGTCGCGCGAGCGCGACCAGAACCAGTCCAGACGCGGCGCCATGCGCGTAGTGAGCGGCGGTCCCGCCAGCAGCGCCGCGAAGGCCGCGGGCGCGCGCACGGGATCGGTGCTGTCGCTCCACGCGTACACGCGCTGCGTCCAAGTGGCGGTCGGCGCGAAGTGCGCGTAGCGCACCGGTTGCGGGACACCCGCCGCCGTGCGCACGCCGCGCGGCGACACCGTGGCCGCCCCACGGTACTCGAGCGTCACGGCCCAGTCGTGCCGCGCGTCGGCCGCCGGCGTGACCGTAATGGTATCGCCAGTGCGTCCCGCCGTGGCCGACAGCATGGCCACGCCGCGGCGCGATTGCACCCGCCAGCGCCCCGCCGGCCCGAGCACCCGCAACCGCACGGCGGGCGCCGACGCGCTGTCGAGCGGCCACAGTTTGGGCGATCGCCAGTCGTACGGCCCCCACTCGTCCACCACGATCGCGCTGCGGTCACGCTGTGCATGCGCCGCCGCCGGCCAGCGCGCGGGGGCGTTCGCGATGGCCGGCAGGCGCCACCACGTGGTGGTGGGCACCAGCCGCGCCGGATCGCACGCATGAGAGGCGGTGTCGTCCACCACGCTGCGCACGCTGTCGATGTCGGTGGTGTTCGCCAGGCGCGTGCGTTCCGGTACGCGCGTGAAGCGGTTGTCCACGAAGCGCCACGCGCGACTGCGCGTATCGCGGTGTCTGGGATACCCCCAGTCACTGGGCTCGATGGAATCGGCCCACACACGAATGCCGAGCGTGTCGCCGACAAACCAATTGGCGCCCACGGTGTTCTGCTGGCCGTGCTCGATCGCGATACCGATCCGATTGTTCACGAAGCAGTTGCCGATGATGGCCGACTCGTAGCTGTAGCCGCCCCACAGGCCGTGCGTGTTCCCTTCCACGCGATTGCCGATGAACTGATTACGACTGAAGGTGGCTTCCATGCCGTTGGTGGGCGCGAAGCTGAAGTCGTTCATCAGGAACAGATTGTTGTTCGATCCGCCTTTCCCCGTGTCCATCGTTTCCTGACCGGCCCAGAGAAACAGGCCGTCGCCGCCGTGGGTCATGGAGTTGTACGCCACGATGTTGTGCGTGCACTGCTCGAACATCAGCAGCGCAGCCGAGTCCTGTCCGCGGGCGAAGAAACCATGGGAGTAGCCGCGCACGTTGTAGTCGGCGCGATTGTTGACAATGGTGTTCCAGCTCGACCGGTACATCCCGATCCCGAGCCCGGAGTTGTACGACACGTCGTTGTCGCGGATGTCGAGCGAATCGGTGCGTGTGAGCAGCACGCCGTTCATCCCCTGGCATACCGTGTTGCCACGCAGCGTGCCGCCGGTCACGCGCGAGAGATAGATGCCGGCGCCGAAGCGCAGCCACTCATCCTGCTCGTTTTTGTGGTACGACAGCCAGTCGTTCAGACTCTCGTGCGCCACCGTGCTGAACAGCCGCGGCTTCCAGCCGTAGCTCAGATCGTTGCCGTCCAGCGTGAGGGCGCGCGTACCGCGCGCGAGAATGCCCACGCGATACCCACGCGCGGTGAGCCCGCGCACGCGCACGCGCGACCCGCCGTCAATCCGAATGGCCGTCCCCTGCCCCGCATCCGGCGCGCTGTCGATGGGCGAGCCGATGAACGTCACACCGCGCAGATCCACGGTCAGGTCGTCGCCGCGCACCGTGAGCAACGCGGAGTCGGGCGACGCCGACGCGCGCAACCGGTACACGCCTGGGCGCACCTTCACCGACTGCGTAATCACGAGGCCGGCACGCGGGGTGATCACGGGCACGGGTTGTGCCACGCTGACCGTTGCGGCACACGCCAGCGCCGCAAGGATGCTCGAACCCATCAGGCCAGTGCGCATCAAATGCATCGTCCCACCTGCGACGCTGGGCGATGCAGGTATACCGCCGTGCGGTGCTGCGCGAACGGAATGATCCCGGCGAACATGAGGCAGGGACCGCGGTCGGTTGGCGGTTTGGGATCGACGGTGGTGGACATGCGGTCAAGCATGCACCACCGACGCGCAGGTAGCTACCGATTGGACGAGTCGGACAGCCTCTTGAACGGATCACGCAGAGAGGCAGAGGACGCAGAGGCCGCAGAGCACCCAACAGTTATTTCTAGTGTGAGCGGCGCCCCGTGCCCTCTGCGCTTCTCTGCGTGCTCTGCACCTCTGCGTGATCTGTTTTCGAATGCACGTGCGGCCGCCGGAGGACGCGGTCGTCAATCCCCCGGCAGCATCGCCCAGAGTGCCGGGCGCCCCACGTTGCAGTGCACCAAGCGCGACAGCGGCGTCAGCGCCCCCCAGCTCAGCCACAGCGCGTGCCGCGCCAGGTGATGCGCGTGCCACGGCTGCACCGCCTCCCCCTCGGCCGCCGACGGCACCAGCCGCGCGATCCGGGCGTGGCGGGACGGGACGGGATGAAACACGGTCTCCACCCCGGCCGACCGCACCGGTTCGTCGTCCTGCCACGCGTCCAGCTTCTCGATGGCCGTCCGCATGGTCACCACCCCCACGGCGGCCGTCGCGGCCGCGTCGAGGGCGAACACCACGGCACGGGACGGCGTGGGGAGCACCAGCACCCCCACGAAGGCCCAGAGCGTCATCGCGGCGGCCAACGTGATCAGCCCCGCCGCCGTGGCGGGGGTGGCCCCCGTGAGTAGCAGCGCCACCACGAAGCCCAGCGTGTTCCACGCCATCCCGCCCAGCACCCCGCGCGTGTGCGCCCCGCTGGTGGCGGCGAGCCGGCGGCGCAGTAGCACGGCCGCGAGCGCCGGTTCCGGGAGGTCGACCCAGCGCGCCGGGACCACCAGCGTGCCGGCCGTGATCCCCGACCAGCCACCCACAAACCCTTCGTCCGCACACGCCACCACCTGCACGCACGCCGGCGAAAGCCCCGCCTGCGCCGCGGCGCGCGCGATCCGCTCGGGGGTGGGCACCACCGGCAGCGCCGCGATCACGCGCGCCGCGCGCCCGCGGGTGAGCGCCAGCAACAGCTGCCCCAGCACGAAGGCCCCCACGGCGGCGGGCGTGCCGCCGGCCCGCGCGGCCGTCATGAGGAGCGCCGCCATGGCCATCCACACCAGCCACTGGACGGTCACGCCGCGGAGCCAGCGCGCCAGCCACGGCTGACGCCACGGCTGCGGCCGGACCAGACTGCTGCCGCCGATCACGTCGAACACCACGAACGCGATCTGGCTGAACGCGAACAGCAGCCCCACGGAAAAGAGCGCGCGCGACAGCGGCTCAGCGGCCGACGACGACAGCCCCCGCGACGGAATGCGGAAATACAGCAGCGCAGCGGTGAGCAGCACGGCACTGCCGACGCCGGAAATGCCGAGGAACAGCCGCGCGCGGGCGTACGTGAGGCCGCGCGGCAACGAGGGGACGGGAAGGGACGGGGTCGTCATCCTGACCCAACGCCGCACACCCCCCGGCGGTTGCCGGACGTTTCGGCGCGCTGTCACGCAATCGTGACCGCCGGATATAGCCATGACCGCCGATCCGTCGTACCCTACGGCCATGGACCGCCGACTCTTTATCACCGATCTCTCGCGCTACGCCGCGCTCGCCGCCGTCGTCCCCAACGTCTGGCGTGTCACCACCCGCCCCCGCTTCGCCGACGATCCATTCCGGCTCGGCGTGGCCTCGGGTGATCCGACCCCCACCGGCGGCGTCCTCTGGACACGTCTGGCCCCGCGTCCCTTCGACCCGGACGGCGGCATGGACGGCCTGCGCGCCGTCGTGAGCTGGGAAGTGGCCGACGACGCGCAATTCACGAAGATCGTGCAGAAAGGGCGCGCCACCGCGGCCCCCGAGCTGTCGTTCAGCGTGCACGTGGACGTGGACGGACTGCAGCCCGACCGGTGGTACTTCTATCGCTTCATGGCCGGCGACGCGGTAAGCGACGTGGGCCGGTTCCGCACCGCGCCGGCGGCGGGCGCGAAGACGCCGCTGGCCTTCGCGTTCGCCTCGTGCCAGCGCTGGGATCAGGGGCTCTTCACCGCCTACGCGCACTTCGCGCAGGAAGAGATCGACCTCGCCGTCCACCTCGGCGACTACATCTACGAAGGCGCCAGCCCCGCGACGGCGCTGCGCGCGCACCACGGCCTCGAGATCCGCACCCTCGACGACTACCGCCGCCGCTACGCCCAGTACAAGTCCGACGCGCATCTGCAGGCGGCGCACGCGCGGTGCCCATGGCTGGTCACGTGGGACGACCACGAAGTGGACAACAATTACGCATCGCTCGTGGGCGAGAACGTGATGGAGTCCACGGAACAGATGCATGCGCGACGCGCCGCCGCCTATCAGGCATGGTGGGAACACCAGCCGGTGCGCGTCCCGCGCGCGGCGTCGTGGGCCGACCTCTCCATCACACGCACCATCAACTGGGGCGCGATGGCGCGGTTCTGGATGCTCGACACGCGGCAATACCGCGACGATCAGGTGTGCGAGGATCGCCCGCTGCAGGGGTGCGCGCCGTGGACCGACCCCCGACGCACCATGCTCGGGGCCGCGCAGGAGAAGTGGCTCGTGGACGGGCTCGGCGCGTCGTCGGCGCACTGGCAGGTGCTCGCCAATCAGGTCATGATGGCCCCCTTCGATTCGGCCCCGGGCGACGCCGTCCAGGTGGCGCCGGACATGTGGGGCGGGTATCCCGTGGCCCGCGACCGGCTGCTCAACGAGGTGGCCAAGCGCGCCCCCAACCGCACCATCACGCTCACCGGCGACATTCACACCAACTGGGTGAACGAACTGCGCAGCGACTACACGCGCCCCGACCGCCCCGTCGTGGGCGCCGAATTCGCCTGCACGAGCATTTCGTCGGGCGGCGACGGGGCCGACGTGAGCCCGGAGCGCCTGGCCACCATGCAGCGCGAGAATCCGCACCTGCGGTGGTATCAGAACCGCCGAGGCTACGTGCGCTGCCGCGTCACCGACGAGGCGTGGACGGTGGACCATCGCAACGTGCCGTTCGTGTCCAAGCCCGACGCGCCCATCGAGACGGCGGCCAGCTGGCGGGTGGAGCATGGCAAGCCGGGGA
>JARIEX010000116.1 GCA_031127095.1 Gemmatimonadota bacterium | reverse complement strand
TCGCATCGGCATCACCGGTCCACCCGGTGCCGGGAAAAGCACGCTCACCACGCGGCTCGCCCGTCGGTATCGCACCGCCGGTCTGCGGGTTGGCATTGTCGCGGTGGACCCCACCTCGCCGTTTACGGGCGGCGCGTTGTTGGGAGACCGGATCCGGATGGAGGAGGTCGCGCTCGATCCAGGGGTCTACATCCGGTCGATGGCCACGCGGGGGTCGCTCGGCGGGCTGGCCACCGCCACGCGTGAGGTGTGCGATGTGCTCGACGGGTTCGGGATGGACGTGATCCTGCTGGAGACCGTCGGCGTAGGGCAGAGCGAGCTCGATGTGTCCCGCGCGGCCGACACGACGCTGGTGGTCCTCGTTCCCGAGTCGGGGGATTCCATCCAGACGCTCAAGGCCGGCGTGATGGAGATCGCCGATGTCTTCGCGGTGAACAAAGCCGATCGTCCGGGGGCGGACCGGTTGCGGAACGATATCGAGCTCATGCTCGGCCTCCGCGCCGGCGCGACGATGCAGAACGTTCCGGCGCATCACGGCGTAGACTTAAGGAGCATGCCGGATCGGGATGCGCTGCGTGACGCTATGAATCCGGCGCGGGCGGCGCGGGCCGCGGCCCAGGCGGAGCGCCCCGAACAATGGACCCCGCCGGTGCTGCGCGTGATCGCGGCCCAGAACGAAGGGGTGGACGAGGTGCTCGACGCGCTCGACCGGCATGTGCGCTATCTCGAGGCGAGCGGCGAACTCCGGGCGCGCCGACGGGCACGGCTGCGCGAGCGGGTGATGGAAGTGGTGGAGCAGCAGCTGCGCCACCGGCTCTGGCGGGACGCCGGGACCGTGGCGTGGGTGGATAACCAACTGGACGCACTCGAGGCCGGCACGGCCGTCCCCTTCGCCGTTGCCGATGCCCTGCGGGCGCGCAGCGCAGCACTACTGACCGGCGCCGACTACGCGCCGCTACCGGATATCAGCGCATGACGACCATTCGGGATCTTGAAGATGTCGTTCGCCAGCAGCAGGACGAGCTGGACGGACTCCGCCGTGAAGTGGGACAGTGGCGACAGCAGTACGAGGCGGGGCGCAAACGCGAGATCGCGTTCACCAACTCCGCGGACGAAGTGCCGCCGCTGTACACCGTGCTCGATCTCGAGGAGACGGCGGGATCGGCCTTCGAACTTCCTGGTCAGTGGCCGTTCACCCGGGGCATTCATCCCACCGGGTATCGCGGGAAGCTGTGGACGATGCGTCAGTTCGCCGGGTTCGGCACCGCGCGTGAGACCAACCAGCGCTACAAGTTCCTGCTCTCGCAGGGGCAGACCGGTCTGTCCGTCGCCTTCGACTTCCCGACGCTGATGGGCTACGATGCCGATCATGTGCGGTCCGAAGGCGAAGTGGGCAAGTGCGGCGTGTCGATTTCCTCGTTGGCCGATATGGAGGTGCTGTTCGAGGGCATCCCGCTCGACAAGGTGTCGACCTCCATGACCATCAACGGGCCGGCCATCATCCTGCTCTGTTTCTACATCGCCGCGGCGGAAAAGCAGGGCGTCAGTGCCGACAAGCTGCAGGGTACGGTGCAGAATGACATCCTGAAGGAGTACATGGCGCAGCACGCCTGGTGCTTCCCGATCGAGCCGGCACTGCGCCTGATCGTGGATGGATTCGACTGGTGCGCAAAGCATACGCCCAACTGGAATACGATCTCGATCTCCGGGTACCACATCCGTGAGGCGGGCGCCACCGCCGCGCAGGAGCTCGCCTTCACCCTCGCCGACGGTTTCACGTATGTCGAGCGCGGTGTCGCGCGTGGACTCGATGTCGATGAATTCGCGCCGCGCCTTTCGTTCTTTTGGGACATCCACAACGACTTCTTCGAGGAAATCGCCAAGCTGCGCGCCGCGCGTCGCATTTGGGCGCGGCATCTCAAGGAGCGGTTCGGGGCGAAGAACCCGCGGTCGTGGATGATGCGCTTCCATTCCCAGACGGCGGGCGTCACACTCACCGCGCAGCAGCCCACCAACAACGTGGTGCGCGTGGCCTATCAGGCGCTGGCGGCCGTGCTGGGTGGCACGCAGTCGCTGCACACCAATTCCATGGACGAGACGCTGTCGCTGCCGACCGAGGAAGCGGTGCAGGTCGCGTTGCGTACGCAGCAGATCCTGGCGTACGAAACCGGTGTGCCGAACGTGATGGACCCGCTCGGCGGCTCATATTACGTGGAGGCCCTGACCGATCAGATGGAGCAGGAGGCCGAAGCGCTATTTGCGCAGATCGACGAATTCGGTGGGGTGGTGAAGGGCCTCGAGGAAGGCTGGTTCCAGAAGAAGATCGCCGAGAGCGCCGCGCGTCAGCAGTGGGAGATCGAGCAGCGACGCAAGCTCGTCGTCGGTGTCAATGAGTTTGTCACCGACGAGCCCGAGCTCACGATTCCCATTCTACGGATTGGTGCGTACGCCGAGACGGAGCAGCGTGAACGGCTGGCAGCGCTGCGCGCGTCGCGGGACAACGCGCTCGTGACGGAGCGCCTCGATGCCCTCCGGAATGCGGCACGGGGCACCGAAAACGTGGTGCCCCGCATCCTCGACTGCGCGCGCGCCTACTGCACCCTGTACGAAATACGCGCCGCACTGGAAGACGTGTTCGGCGCGTATCGGGAACCGGTGTTCTTCTAATCCGGTCCTCTACTCGAGCAGCAGGCGCTCCATCGCCGCCAGGTCGCGCAGAAACGTGGCGGCCTGGACGCCGCTCATGCGGCTCGGGTTGAACTGGCTGGATCCCGAGTGCTTGAGCAGCAGTGTCTTGCGCGGGGCCGTCACCGCGTCGCTCCAGTCGATGATCTTCATGGACCACTCGGGAAAGTCGCGGGTGGCGATTTCGTCGACGCTCAGGATCTGGCAGCGGGTATGGCGCGGATCGATGGCAATTTCATGGTACAGCTTGTTCACCGCGGACCGCTCGCCTTCCAGCGCCTGCAGGAACTGGCCGGAGCCGTAGCAGAGCATTCCCGTGATGGCCTGCTCGTTGTTGGACGCCTCGGCGCGGGCCATGAGGGACACGAAGTCGGCGTAGCGCAGCCCGTCGATGGCTTCGCTGGAATAGATCAGACGAATGGTATGCAAGGCTCCTCCAGAGGACACGTCGATGGGAGTCGCGCAGTCCGCCCCCCGGCGGCGGGGGCGCGCGACTTGTGCGGAATCGCAGGGGCATCTAGCGTGTCGGGATGAAGACGACTAGTCCCTGGTGGGCGACACATTTCGACGCGCAGTACCTCCACGAGTACGAACCACTGTTCAATCTCGCTGCAGACCGCCGGGAAGTCTCGCGTCTGCTCGAAATTCTGGAGCTCCCAGCCGGGGCGCGGGTGCTGGACTGCCCCTGCGGACAGGGCCGTCACGCTCACTTGCTGGCGGAAGCCGGCTTCAACGTGGACGGTCTGGATTACTCCGACCCCCTGCTTGAGGTCGCCCGCCGGCGCGGGAGCGGCCGGACCCTTCGATATACCCAAGGCGACATGCGCGCCCTGCCCGCGAAATGGACCGGGCGGTTCGACGCCGTCGTCAACCTGTTCACCTCGTTCGGCTTTTTCGACTCCCCGGTCGACGACCGCACAGTGCTGGCGCAGTTTGCGCGTGTACTGAAGCCGGGAGGCGTCCTCATCTGGCACGGCGGCAGTCGCGACGGCGTCATGGCGCGCTTCCTGTCACGCGACTGGTGGAGTACCGCGGACGGCACCGTCTTCGGCCAGGAGCGCCGGTTCGATCCGCTGTCCGGATTTCTCGAGATTACCTCCACGTGGCGTGGTCCTTCCGGCGACGGCGAGCGGACCCACCGCATCCGGCTGTACAGCGCCTCCGAGCTGGCCTCACGGATGCAGGAAGTCGGTCTCGTGGTGGAGCAGGCGTTCGATGCCTGGACCGAGCGCCCGCTCACGAGGAAATCCAGCGAAATGCTGCTGGTGGCGCGTAAGGACGGGTGAGTAGCTTCCACTGCTGTCGCGTGGCATCCTCACTGCGGCAGTCCCCGATTCCCGGGAATCTCCCGTTCGTCCTCCGATGACCCGACCCATTCGCGTGCTCGTGGCCAAGCCCGGCCTCGACGGCCACGATCGCGGTGCCAAGGTAGTGGCCGCCGCGCTCCGTGATGCCGGCATGGAAGTGATCTATACCGGCCTGCATCAAACCCCCGAGATGATCGCCACGGCGGCCATTCAGGAGGACGTCGACGTCGTCGGCCTCTCGATCCTGAGCGGCGCCCACATGACGCTGTTCCCTCGCGTCCGCGACCTGCTCGTGGACGCCGGACGCGACGACATCCTGCTCACCGGCGGGGGCATCATCCCCAAAGAAGACATGGATGCCCTCCAGCAACGTGGCGTGGCGCGGTTGTTCGGACCCGGCACCAGCACGCAGGATCTGGTGGAGTACATCCGCGCGTGGTTCGCGGCCCGCCCGCAGCAGGACGCGTGAGCGGCCGCCTGCGCCAACTCGCCGCCGATGTCCGCGCGCTGGAAGCCCGGCTCCGGCTCGGTGGCGGGCCCGACAAGATCGAACGGCAGCACAAGCAGGGGAAACTCACCGCGCGTGAGCGGGTCGAGCGTTTGGCCGATCCCGGCACCCCGTTCCTTGAGGTCGGACTGCTGGTCGCCTACGACCGCTACGAGGGGCAGGCACCGGCGGCCGGTGTCATCACCGGCATCGCCATCGTGGATGGGCGCGAGGTCGTCGTGGTGGCCAACGATGCGACGGTCAAAGCCGGATCGTGGTGGCCGGAGACGATCACGAAGATCCTGCGCGCGCAGGAGATTGCCATGCGCTGCCGCATCCCGATCATCTATCTCGTGGATTCCGCCGGCGTCAATCTCCCGTATCAAGGGGGCGTGTTCCCCGGTCAGTACGGCGCCGCCCGGATTTTCTACTACAACTCCATCATGCGTCGCTACCTGCGCATCCCGCAGTTCTCGGCGGTGATGGGGCAGTGTGTGGCTGGCGGGGCGTACCTCCCGGCGCTCAGCGACGTGATCCTGATGGTCAAGGGCACGTCGTTCATGGGACTCGGCGGCCCCAACCTCGTGAAGGGGGCCACCGGCCAGTCGGTGGACGGGGAAACACTCGGCGGCGCGATCACGCACACGGAAGTTTCCGGGGTCGCGCACTACGCGCTCGACGACGACGCCCAGTGCCTCGACAAGCTGCGCGAACTCGTGGCGCGGCTGCCGCAGCCGGTGCGCCGGATACCGGCCACGTACCGGCCGCCGGCCGAACCGCCATCCACGCTGTACGACGTGCTCCCCGCCGATCATCGGATGTCGTACGACATGCACACGGTGCTCAAGGCCGTGCTCGACGACGGCGTGATCGATGAGTTCCAGCCGAACCTCGCCAAGGAGATGATCTGCGGTGACGCGCGGATTGAAGGGATTCCGGTGGGGATCGTGGCCAACCAGCGCGGCCTCATCAAGGGACGTGCCGGGGAGCGCCCGCGCTTCGGCGGCATCATCTACGCCGAGAGTGCGGAGAAAGTCGCGTACTTCATCGAACGGTGCGACCGTCAGGGCATCCCCATCGTCTTCGTGCAGGACGTGTCCGGATTCATGGTGGGTCCCGATGCCGAGCACGAGGGGATCATCCGCGCCGGTGCCCGCTTCGTGGAGGCCATGGCCTGCGCGCGTGTGCCCAAGATCGTGCTCACGGTCAATCACGCGAGCGGCGCCGGGTACTATGCGATGGCGGGGCAGGGCTTCGATCCCGACTTCATCCTGAGCTGGCCGACTGGTCGGATGGCGGTGATGGAGGGTGAGGCCGCCGTCGGTGCGGTGCATGGTCCCACGCTTGACGCCGCGAAAAAGGCGGGCGTCGCCCCCGCCACGGACGTGCTCGAATCGGCCGCCCAGATGCGCGCGGACTACGAAGAGCAACTCGACGCACGCTACGCCGCGGCACGCGGCTTCGTCGATGCGATCTGCTATCCCGAAGACACCCGCACGATGCTGGCGCTTGCGCTGCGTGCGGCGGCCCAGAACCCCGGTCCGCATCTTGGTGCCTTCGTTCTGCCACCCATGCCGACCTACGGCGCGCCGGTTCCCGGCACGGAGTATTGATGTCCGATTCATCGCGCGTGGTACGCGTGGCCAGCGGTCAGGGCTTCTGGGGTGACTGGCTCGAAGCGCCGCGCCGTCAGGTCGAAGGCGGTCAGGTGGACTACCTGATGCTCGACTATCTCGCCGAAGTCACGATGTCCATTCTGCAGAAGCAGAAGGAGCGCGACCCGCGCATGGGCTATGCGCGTGACTTCATTGGCGCGATGGAGAGTGTCTTTCCGGCCGTGGCCGACCGTGGCGTCAAGGTCATCGCCAACGCCGGTGGTGTGAATCCCGTGGCCTGTGCCGACGCCTTGCTCGAGGCGGCTTCGAAGCACGGCGTGCGCGGCAAGATCCGCATCGGTGTGGTGACGGGTGATGACATTCTCGCGCGTCTCGACGAGCTCATGGCCGCGGGCCACGAACTCAAGAACATGGACACCGGGGAGCCGCTCTCGACCATCCGCGACCGGGTGATGTCGGCCAACGCCTACATCGGTTCGGAGCCCATCGTCGAGGCGCTGGCACTTGGCGCGAACGTGGTGGTGATTGGCCGCAGCACCGACACGGCGCTCACGATGGCCCCGTTGCGGCACGAGTTCGGCTGGGCGGCCGACGACTGGGACAAGATGGCATCGGGCATCATCGCCGGACACATTCTCGAGTGCGGCGCGCAGTCCTCCGGCGGCAACTGCATGCACGAGTGGCGCACGATTCCGGACATGGCCAATGTCGGCTATCCGATCGCCGAGGCCTCTGAAGACGGCACGTTCGTGATTACGAAGCACCCCGGTACGGGTGGTCGCGTGAGTGTGCCCAGCGTCACGGAGCAACTCGTGTACGAAATGGGCGATCCGCACGCCTACATCACGCCCGATGTGGTCGCCGACTTCACGAGCATCCAGCTTGAGGCCGACGGTGAGAATCGCGTGCGTGTGCACGGCATCACCGGTGGTCCGCCGACACCGTTTCTCAAGGTGTCGATCGCGTATCGCGCGGGCTACAAGGCCGTTGGTTCGCTCGTGTACGCGTGGCCCGATGCCATGGAGAAGGCGCAGATGGCGGATCGCATTCTCCGCGAGCGTCTCGACAACCTCGGCCTCACGTTCGACCAGGTGCTCACCGAGTTCGTTGGCGCCACGTCCACGCACGGGGCCTTGGCCGGCGACGGACACGACGCGCCCGAAGTCATGTTCCGTATCGGCGTGCGCGGTGAGAATCGCGCCGACATCGAGCGCTTTACGCGCGAGATCGTGCCGCTGGTGCTGAACGGTCCGCCCAGCGTGACTGGATTCGCGGGTGGACGACCGAAGGTCGAAGAGATCGTGGCCTACTGGCCTGCGCTGCTCGACAAGCGAGCTGTGTCCACCGCCGTCCGCATCGTGGAGTAACGGGCATGCACATTCGCTTACTTGATATCGCCCACGCCCGAAGCGGCGACAAAGGGGATACCGCCAACGTCGGCCTGATCGCCCTCAATCCCGCGTGGTACCCGGTGCTGGTGCGGTACGTCACCGGTGCCCGGGTCGCGCAGCATTTCGCCGGTCAGATCACCGGCGGCGTGGACCGGTTTGAACTCCCCAACTTGAACGCCCTCAACTTTCTGCTGCACGGCGCGCTCGATGGTGGGGGCACCCTTTCGCTCAAGACCGATGCGCAGGGCAAGGTGTATTCCACGGCGCTGCTGCGCATGGTGATCGACGTGCCGGACGACGAGGCCACCGCCGCCGGACTCCCCGCGTTCCGATGATCGCCCTGCGGATCGCCCTGATCGGGGCGGGGGTGATGGCCTTCATCTTCGCGCTGCGCACCGGCACGGACTGGGTGCGGTGGGTGGGCATCGGCTGTCTGGCGGGGGCGCTGCTGCTCCGTCTGGTGGAGCGCCTGCGGAAGTCATAGGCAGCTGAGGCGACCTCCGGCCGCTGGATGCCGGAGGCCCGGTTGGCGGTGAGGACCGTGTGTAGATTCCGCGTATGTCACGCCACCCCGTTCCCGAATTGCTCGCCCCGGCCGGCACCCTCGATGCCGTCCGCGCTGCCGTCGCCAATGGCGCCAACGCCGTGTATCTGGGGGCGTCGATGTACAATGCCCGCGACGAGGGCGCGCAGCTCTCGCTCGACGAGCTGGCGCTGGCGTGCGCGGTGGCCCACGCGCGCGGCGCGCGGGTGTATCTCACGTTCAATGTGCTCATCAAGCCCGACGAGCTCGAAGAGGCGCTCACGTATCTGGGCGCCTGTATCGACCGGGGAATCGACGCCGCGATCGTCCAGGATCTCGGCGTCGTGCGGCTCATCCAGCAGGTGTATCCGCAGCTCGAGGTCCACGGCTCCACCCAGATGACCGTGCATGATGCCACCGGTGCCCGCGTGATGCAGCGACTTGGCGTGGAGCGCGTGGTGCTGGCACGCGAAAACACGCTCGAAGACATCCGCGCGATCCGCGAGGCGGTACCGGAACTCGGGCTCGAAACATTCGTGCACGGTGCCCTGTGTATTTCGTACTCGGGGCAGTGCTTCATGTCCGGGATGATCAGTGAACGGTCCGCCAATCGCGGCTCGTGCGCGCAGTCGTGCCGCAAGGATTACACGCTCACCGATGATGCATCGGGGGCGACGCTCGATAGCGGCTACCTGATCTCGGCGAAGGATCTCGCCGCCCACGATCATCTCGCGCAGTTGGCGGAGCTGGGCATCGGCTGCCTCAAGGTCGAGGGGCGCAAGAAGAAGCCCGAGTACGTCGCTACCGTCACAAAAGCCTATCGCGGGTGGCTCGACGCGCTCGCGCGCGGTGAGCGCGCCCTCGCCCCGTCACTCGACGAGGTCGAGCCGCTGGTCCAGATCTTCAGCCGGGGCAACACCGGGGGCATGTACGGGGGGCGCGCGGGGCGCGAGTACATCACGCGGACGCAGCCGGACAATCGTGGCTTGCCGATCGGCACGGTGGTGGGTCTTGAGGGTGCCGATCTGATCGTCGAGACCACACATGTCGTGGCGGTCGGTGACGGGCTCGGCTTCGAATCACCCGAGCTCACGTCCTCGGCCACGATGGGCGGCACCGTGCAGAGTGTTCGCACCGTGTGGACGCGGAATGGGACACATCGGCAGGTGGTGAGCGTCCGATTGAGTCAGGTGCGGTCGCGGGTCCCCGCCGGGTGGCGCGTCGTGCGCACGAGTGACGCCACGCTGCTGCAGCAGGCGCAAGACT
This sequence comes from Gemmatimonadota bacterium, assembly GCA_031127095.1. Classification (GTDB taxonomy): domain Bacteria; phylum Gemmatimonadota; class Gemmatimonadetes; order Gemmatimonadales; family Gemmatimonadaceae; genus Gemmatimonas. The sequence goes on along the minus strand of JARIEX010000116.1, from coordinate 1,371 downwards.
CCTTCGCCAAGGTGGCCGTCCCCGAGCGCGTCGGCGCGATGCGCGTCGATGTGCGGGTGTTCGGTCACAGCGGTGGTCCGCTCAAGACCATGTGGACGTGTGGCGACATGGAACTCACCGTGCGTGGCGAAGTGCCGCTCAGCGTCGCCAGTAAGCGCTCGCTCGATGTCCCGCAGTTGCGTGAGCAGCTGGGTCGCCTCGGCGGCACGGCCTTCAAGCTGGGGACGGTCGATGTGGCGGCACTCGCCGATGGCCTGTTCCTCCCGGTGAGTGAGCTCAACCGGATTCGACAGGATGCCGTCGCCCAACTCGAGGAGCAGCTGGGCTGGGCGCGCCAGAGTGATGAGGCCGTGCGCAGCGCCCGCATCACGGAGGCCGTCGGGCACATCGCGGCGGCGGCGCCCTCTACGAACACCGACACCCGGTTCGCGCTGCGCGTGGTCGTGTGTGATCTCGAGACGGCGCGAGAGGCCGCCGCCGCCGGTGCCACGGAGATCGTACTCGATCCGTTTCTGCGCCATCCCACGCCGCCTTTGGCCCGTGTGGCGGCGCTGCGCGACGAACTCACCGCCGCCGGGATCACCCTGCGTCTGCGCACGCCCACGATCGTGCGGCCGGAAGAACGGCGACGCCTCGACAAGTGGCTCGCCCTTGACCTGCCGCTGCTCACCGGCCATCTCGGGCTGCTCGCCGAGTACGGCGGGGCCGGACGGGACGTGATCGCGGATTACGCGACCAACGTCTTTAATCAGCACACGGCAGCGCTGCTTTTCGAGCTTGGTGCATCGCGGCAAGTCGCCTCCATCGAGCTGACCGTCGATGAGTTGGGGCAGCTGGTCGATCCGTGGCGGGGACGCGGATTCGATGTGCTGGTATACGGCCGGACGGAGGGGATGACCATCGAGCATTGCGTGCTCTCCGCCGCCTTCGATCGCGAGCCGACGACCTGCCGCGACCTCTGCGTGCAGAAGCACCCCAATGTATCGCTGACCGATCCGGCCGGGTACACGTTCGCCGTGGCCACCGACTCGGCCTGCCGGAACCGCCTGCTGCACTCGCGTCCCATCGATGCCTCCGAATTCCTCCCCGATCTGTGGGCGCAGGGGGTGCGCGGCTATCAGATGCTGTTCAACGTGCCGGGCGACCCCGTGCAGCCGCTCGTGGCCGCGTACCGCGGCATGCTCGATGCACTCGCCGCCGGCGTGCTCCCCGAGATGGACGTGACCCGGCGACTGCTCGACGGGGCGTTCACCCGCGGGCACTTCGCACGGGCCGTGTAGCGGAAGGGAAGGGCGCTCTGCCCCACGCGTAGGCCCGCGCGGCGTGCGACGTCGCGCGTTCCGGCGGTAGGGGCGGCCGATGAATGGTGTC
>JARIEX010000115.1 GCA_031127095.1 Gemmatimonadota bacterium | reverse complement strand
GGCGTGCTGGCACCGGTGAACGGCACGCAGACCACGCGCGCCTACCGCATCCGGATCGCGCCGAGCACGGCGGGGTCGCAGACGCTCACCACCGTGCTGTACGCGGCGAACAACGGGCTGCACCGCAGCCTGAACAGCGGCACGTCGTGGACGACCATCCTGACCGGCTTGGTGTCGGACGTCGAATTCGATCCGGCGGATGACAACATCGTCTGGGCCGCTCGCGCCGGGCTCGGCTCCGCCCAGAACGGCGTGTACCGGTCCACCGACCGCGGACTGACGTGGCAGCAGGTGTACACCGCAAGCACCACGGCGCAGCGCATCGCGCTGGCCGTGAGCCCCGCCCGCGCGGGAAGCGTGTGGGCGGTGGAGGTGGTCGGCGGGCGCGCCAGCAGTCTGGTGCGCCTCGATGGTGCCACCGCCGCGCTCACTACGCTCTCCATCAACGGCGTGTACGGCGTGACGCAGCGTGGAGATTTCGCCGGGCAGAGCACGTACAACCTCGTGCTCGAGGTGGACCCGCAGGATGCGAACACGGTGATCATGGGCGGCACCCGGATGTACCGTTCGCGCAACGGCGGGCAGAGCTTCACCGTGATTGCGTACGACGTGCATGTGGACTGGCATGCGTTCGAGTTCGCTCCCAGCGATCCCACGGTCATCGTGGGCGGGTGCGACGGCGGTGTGCACGCGTCGTACGATCGTGGCAACAGCTGGGTGAGCCGCAACACCAACATTTCCGTCACGCAGTTCTATCCCGGCATCGCGGTGCATCCCACGCTCCCCGACGTCATCGCCGGCGGGCTGCAGGACAACAGCTCCCTCTGGGGTTTCGGCTCCGGCTTCTGGACCATGTCGGCGCCGTCGGGCGACGGTGGCTGGAACGCCTTCAGTCCCGCCAACCCCAATCAGTTCTGGACCACCAGCTACGGCACGGGCTTCATCGTGCGCGTCACGCGCAATCCGCTCGGCACCGGGGTCTCGCTGCTCGGGCGCGGCTTCACGAGCACCGACCGGAAGGCGTTCCTGTCGCCGATGATCATCGATCCGTTGAACGCGGCGACCCTGTATTACGCCACGTACCGCGTCTGGAAAACGACGAACGAAGGCGCCGTCTGGACGCCCATCAGCGGCGATCTCACCAAGGGCGGGACGGCCACGATCACGTCGATGGCGGTGTCGCCCGTCGATCCGCGGTTCGTCTGGGTGGGGACGAGTGACGGCAACGTGCAGCTGTCGCTCGACGGCGGCGTGACGTTTGCGGTGGTGTCAGGGACCGCGCTCCCCAATCGCGCCGTCACCGACATCGCCCCCGACGCGCTGCAGTCGGGGCGTGCGGTGATTACGTACTCGGGGACGGGGACCCCACACCTGTACGCCACCGACAATCTCGGGCAGAACTGGACCAATATCTGGACCGGACTCCCCGACATTCCGTTCAACGCTATCGTGATGATTCCGGGCACATCGCGGATGTTTGCCGGTGCCGATGTGGGCATCTATGAGTCGCCGGACAATGGGGCGACGTGGAGCCTCGCCAGTCAGGGCTTCCCGAATGCACGGGTCCTCGATCTGGTGTTTCAGGCGGCGACCGGCAACCTGTATGCCAGCACCTATGGCCGCGGGCTGTGGTCCACCACGCTCGCGGCTGGTGCAAGTGTGCTGCGTGGCGACGTGAATGCGGACGGGCAGGTGAACGCCTTCGACGCCGCGTTGGCGCAGCAGGCGCTCGTGGGCATGCTGCCGGCCAGTGCCCCCAACCCGCTGCCCCGCGCCGATGCCAATTGCAACGGGGTGATCGACTCCGGCGACGTGCTGTCCATTCTGCAGTTCGCCGTAGGGTCAGCGCCGGTGACGCTGTGCGTGGGGAAGCAGCAGTAAGGGCGGGATGGGCGGATCAGTACGCTGTGTTCGGAGTTCCGGCGTCTGACGGGGGATAGCGGTCGGAGTGCAGCAACGACAGTGCTCGGTGCCGAGGATGTCCTGACAGCGCGTGCGACGGCGGGGAGCTGTCGATAAACCTGCGCGAGTGCCGAGCGAGGACCTCGTGAATCGTCAGATCCACGAAACCCGCTCGGCACTGTGGACTGTTGTTGCTGAATTCTGAGCACTATCCCCAGTCGGACGCCTGCGCTCCACACACTGATGACTGATCCGCGAGCTATCCGTCGAATCCTCAGCGCCCCCGCGACACCGAGAACGACAGCATGATCGTCCTCGGCATCCCCGGCTCGAAGGCCAGCGGCGCGCCGTTCACGACGTCGGGATTGAGAAACGCCGAGCCGATCCAGCGGCGGTCGGTGAGGTTGTCGACCGTCACGAACGCTTTCACGGTGGCATCACCGAGTTGCAGCAGGCGGTCGGCACGCAGGCTGGCGCTGAGGATGTGCGCGGCCGCAATGCGCACCGTATTGGCATCGTCGGCCCAATAGCCGCCGGTGCCCTGCATGCCGACCTGCGCCGCGACTCCGCGCGGTGCCTCGGGAGGTGCCCACGCCAGGGTGGATCCGTAGAACCAGTCGGGCAGTCCGACAATGCGATTGTCGCTGTAGTCCGCCGTGGCGCCCGGCTTGCCGTAGTGCACCGAGTCCACGACGTAGTCGGTGTAGCGGTTGCGCGAGAGCGTGAGTGAGTGCTCGAGGCGTAGCCCGCCCTTGGCGAGCGCGGTCACGGCGAGTTCGGCGCCGGTCCGCTGCGCGGACCCGGCCGTGAAGTAAAACCGGCCACCACGGTACGGCACCACTTCGTTCTGCACGGTGGTGAGATAGGCAGCGGCGTCGTACGAGAGACTGGACACGAAGCCGGTGCCGTCGCCTACCGTTAAAATGCGACGGGTGCCCACCTCGTACGTGAACGAACGGATGGGCTCGAGCAGTGGGTTGAGCGCGGTCACCGTGTCCTGCCCGAACGTGCTCGCCGGATCGGTTTCGTTGCCGGCCGGCGCTTCCACGCCGCCGCCCATGTTGGCGTACACCGTGTGCGTGGGCGAGAGGCGGTACGACACGCCCAGCTTCGGCGTCACCTGCGCGAAGGTGCGGCTCGCGTTCGTGACCGGCAGGATGAAATTCTGATAGGAGTAGGCAATGGCGTCGCCGCGTAGGCCGAGCGTGATGGCGAGCCGGTCGTGCAGCGTGAGTTCGTCTTCCAGGAAGATGCCGCTGTTGTACGCGCCCTCCCGCTTGTTGTCGCGCAGCGTCGTGCCCCGTCCAGCGGTGGGGCTCAGCGAGTAGAACAGGATGGCCCCGTCCTGATAGGCCTGATCGATGCCAGCGGTGAGCCGGTTGCGCACGGTGGGCGTGACGCTGTCGCGGCGGTTGTACGCCACGTTCGCACCGCCGTGATACCGCGTGAAGTCGCGGAACGTGCCACGCTCGGAGCGCTGCAGATATTTCGGATTGATGTACACCAGCGCGGACAGCGACTGGCGCGCGTCGATGGTATGCTCGACGCTGGCGCCCAGGCGCGCGAGGCGGTTGTACCGGCGCTCGTCGCGGCTGTCATACGTGGCGTTCGCCTGCCGCGGATCGGCGGCCACCTGTGCGGCGTTCAGCGGCCCCGGCACATGGAACAGATTGTTCGAGCCCGTCAGGTTCACACGCAGGTTGGTCTTGTCGCCCACCGGCGCGGCGATGCCGGCATTGACCAGCACGCGTCGCGCATCGGCGTTGCGGCGCCACCCGTCGAAGGTGGTGTTCGCAAACGACACGTACGCCACGCCGCCCCGGTCGCCCACCGGGGTGCCGGTCTGGGCGATGTAGCGCTGCAGGCCGTAGCTGCCACTCTGATACTGCACACTCGAGTACGGACGGTCGATGGACGGCGCCGTGGACACGTTGATCACGCCGCCGGCGGCGTTCCCCCAGAGCGCGCTGGCATTGGAGCGGATCACTTCCACCCCTTCGGCCACCGCGAGATCGATGTTGTCGAAGGCGGTGCGCCCATCAGGCTCGGTCTCGGGCATGCCGTCCAGCAGGACGCGCACGCCGCGCGAGGTGCCGGCGTTGGAGCGATCACCGGCGCCGCGCGCTCCGAAGCCGCGGATCGCGATCCGCACGTCACTGGTCCCGTAGCGCGACTGGACGAGCACCCCCGGCACCGTGCCCAGTGCGTCGTTGAGCCCGAAGCCGCTCTTGGATGCGAACTGCGCCCGGTCCACGCGCGTGATGGCCAGCGGCGCGCCGAACGACGACTGCGAGCTGCGCGTGGCGCGGATCGAGAACGGGGCCAGGGTACGCGCGAGGCTGTCGCGACGGGCTACCGAATCGGCGCGCGTCTGCGCCAACCCAACCTGCGGGCCGAACAGCGCGAGGGTACCGGCGGCCAGGCAGAGGAGCCGCGAACGGGGAACAGCGGGCATGACGGGGAGTGCGTAGGGGACGGGCGGGTCACCGAATACGCGGAGGAAGCTGAGTTGGTTGGACTTAACGGGGGATTAACGCGCAGCTCAGTGCTCAGTGCTCAGTGCTCAGAACTGGGTCGTCGGGCCGGGTATAGTGGTCGGAATTCAGCAGCGACCGTGCTCAGTCGCGAGCATTTCCTGACGGCGTGTGGGGCCGCGGGGTGCCTAACACGAGTGCCGAGCAAAGGCCTCATGAATCGTGAGATCCATGAAACCCGCTCGGCACTGTGAACTGTCGTTGCTGAATTCAGACCGCTATACCCAGTCAGACGCCTGAACTCTGTACACTGAGTACTGGGCCGTTCGCAGTTCAGCCGAAGTAATCCTGCTGCCCCTTGTTCCGACGCGATTCCCGCTCGGCGCGCCCGTACTTCCCTTCGTCGCTGCGCGAAATCTTCCGCCGCGCCACGAGCGCTTCGAGCACCAGCTCGCACGCCACCACGATCATTGCGTCGTCGCCCTTCTTGGCCAGGCCAAGGGCGATGACGGTGGCCACGAGTCCCGGCACGGTATCGAAGCCCTGCTTCACCAGACTGATCCCGATCTCGTCGGCCACCTGCAATGCGCCGCCGGCATCGAACCACATGATGACCTCGTCGGCATCCAGATCGCCGGCGCGCTCGCGGAGCGTGGCGTCGCAGGCCCGGCGGATGAGGTCCTTCGCGATCGTGGCGCCGCCCACGAGTTCGCCCTCGTACTCGAGCTCGATCTTACCGGTGATGGCGGGGAGGGCGGCGTACACGTCGGCGATGCGCGGTACGGCCTCGCTGTCGCCGTGGCGCATGGCGCGCTGCTCGGCGTTCGACACCACGTTCTCCATCGCCGTGATCGGCATGCGCTGTGACACGCCCGAGCGCTTGTCGATGCGCTTGTCGTCACGCGCCTCGAAGGCGATGCGCTCCACCACTTCCTCGATCAGGTCGGGGACGCGGATGGCCACGCCGTCGGTGCGCTTCGTCCACGCTTCCTGTCGCGTGATCGCGACGCCGAGCTCGACGCTTTCGGGGTAGTGCGTGATGATCTCGCTGCCGATGCGGTCCTTGAGCGGCGTGATGATCTTGCCGCGCGCCGTGTAATCCTCGGGGTTGGCGGTGAAGCAGAGCAGGACATCGAGCGCGAGGCGCACCGGATAGCCTTTGATCTGCACGTCGCCTTCCTGCATGATGTTGAACAGCCCCACCTGCACCTTGCCGGCCAGATCGGGGAGTTCGTTCAGCGCGAAGATGCCGCGGTTGGCGCGCGGCAGCATGCCGTAGTGAATCGTGAGTTCGTCGCCGAGGATGTGTCCGCCGCGGGCGGCCTTGATCGGGTCCACGTCGCCGATGATGTCGGCGATGGTCGCATCGGGGGTCGCGAGCTTCTCCACGTAGCGCTCGTCGCGCGACACCCACGCGATCGCGGTATCGTCGCCCTGTTCCAGAATGCGCTGCTTCCCATATTTGGAAATGGGGGCGAACGGATCGTCGTTCACCTCGCTTCCTGCCACGACCGGCATGACGTCATCGAGCAGGGTGACCAGCGCCCGCAGGATCCGCGACTTCGCCTGCCCGCGCAGGCCGAGCAGGATGAAGTTGTGGCGGGCCAGCAGCGCATTGACGATCTGCGGCATGACCGTATCCTCGTAGCCGATCACGCCACGGAACAGCGGCCCGCCGTCCTGGATGCGGGCAATGAGGTTCCGGCGGATTTCGTCCTTGACGGTGGCGGGACGATTGACGGCGTAGCCGGAGCGCTTGAGGGCGCCGAGGGTCTCGGGGAGTCTGGACACAGGTCGGGACGGAAGGTCGGGCGGGTGACGGTCTGACGGACCGACGGCGCGTGCTGCACGGCAGTACCTAATACAGCGCACGAGGCGGGCGACTTGTGCCCAGTGATTCTCGGGCATGCTCGGGCGCCGGTACCACACCGGGGCAAGGTGTCACCGTTCCGGCGAACCCATTGTCCTGCAAGGCCTTGACGGTCGGTAACGAGACGGGAGTGTCACGGAGGGGGCTCTTGACAGCCACGCCTGTACACGTAGATTCCCGTCGCTTGATCCCCGTCGGCATTCTGCCGGGGGGGCCGTGCGCTTTACAGGACGCACGGCGCAACCACCGCACCGTTTGGAGTCCTCCACTATGAAGCGCATCGCTCTCGTCGCTGCTGCACTCGTGCTCGCCGCCTGCTCCGCCAAGGAAGAGGCCCCGGCCGCCGATTCGGCCGCCGCTGCCCCGGCCGCTGCCGCCCCCGCGATGGATTCGGCCGCCATGGCCGCCCCGGCGATGGATTCGGCTGCGATGGCCGCCCCGGCTGCTCCGGCCGCCGACACGACCAAGCACTAAGCTTTGGTTCTGTTGTTGAGAAAGCGGGCGACCAACCGGTCGCCCGCTTTTTCGTACCCTAGGCCGGGAACGGCAGTTCCACTACGTCGGCGCTGATCGCGTCGCCGTCCACGCCAAGCACGCGGACCGTGTCGCCGGCCACGACCTCACGCCGCAGCATCGCCAGCGCAACCGGTCCAGCGCGCGGCGACAGCACCGAGCTCCGCACCGTGCCCACCGACTTGCCCCCCGCATCGACCACCTCGGCGTGCATGGGCAGCGCCGACGCGCCGCGCAGGCCGCGAAGACGGCGGTTCACATGGCCCCGGAAGTGCAGCCGGGCCACGGTTTCCTGCCCGGTATAGCACCCCTTGGTAAACGAGATCGCTCCCGTCGTATCGAGGTTCGCTTCCTGCGGGATCGTGTTGTCATCCATGTCCACCCCCCAGATGGGCCGGCCGCTCTCCACGCGGGCAACGTCCCACACGGCTGCCGACGCCGCACGCGCCTCGGACGACACGAGCGCGGCCTCCACCGCCTCCCGTGCGGCCGCATCGGCGACAATGATGGCCCCAGGTACCCCGCCCGGGAGCACACCAACCAGCGGCGCGCTGATCACGTGCGCCTCAGCTGCACCGATCCGGCAGTGCCCGTGCTGCCAGGGCACCCACGCGTCACAGGCCCCCGCACCCAACGACGCCAGCACCGCCGCGGTGCGCGGCCCGTACAGCAGCCACGTGGTCCATGCGGTCCCCTCGTCGGCGACCTTGGCGAGCCGAGGGTTCACGTACTTCTTCGCCGTGGCGAGCCACACCGTGGCGCACGCCGGGCGCATGGCCAGGAGGAACGACTCCGCGTCGGTGCGCAGGATCAGCATGTCGCAGAGCACTTTGCCCTTCGGCGTCAGCGCCGCCGCCTGCTGACCGTGGCCCGGCTCGAGGACCGTGACGTCGTTGGTGACCAGACCGTTCAGTGCCTCCGCCGCTTTGGGGCCGCGGAAGGTGCTCCACACGTCGGGGGAGGCACACCACACGGCCCCGTGCTGCAGGTCGTGGTAGGCCGCGAGCTCGTCGGCACTGAGTGGCACCGGCACGATCAATGCCGGCGCCGCGTCGGGGAGCGTGGGGACGGTCGATACGGCGACACCTGGTGATGTCGCGTCGGGCGATGTGGCGTCGGGCGATGTGGCGTCGGGCAGGGACAACGGCGTACCTCACAAGAGTCCGTGACAGTCGATCGTGGTGCGCAAGCTATGACGCGGGGGCACGCCGCGCGCGCCACCCGTTCCCCCGGGGGTTAGCCGGGGAGCCATTCCTCCTGCAGGATGGCACTACTGGCGTGCACGAAAGCCGAGGCCTGTGCCGCGGTGTGCGCGTCGTACTCCACCGCCACGCGCTCGTCGCGCCCGATGCGCTGCGCGTCGAGCCGGGCGGCAATGGCGCGGTGACTGGCCTCCAGCGACGTGGCCCCCATCACGCGCGGTGCGTCGTCGGCGCAGCGTACGAACAACACGCTGTCCTCGAGCCCGGCCAGTTGGAGCAATAGCTCGACCTCACGGCGCTGCGAGTCGCTGCGCAACACCAGGCGCCGCCCGCGTGCGAGTTGCAGCGGCACGGCCGCCATCACCCCCGGCTGTAACGGCACTCCTTGCGCCGCGGCCGCGCTCCAGCTGCGCTGCGCGCGCAACGCCACGAGATCGTGCAGGGTCACGTCGTCACGGAAGCGCGGCGGCTGCAGCACCGGTACACGATGCATCGCCTCGATGGCCGCCTCGCGCAGCGACCGCCCCGGCAGATACGGGAGCACGTCCGCCGCCGTGACGGGGACGCATTCGGCGGAGATCGCTTCGGCCAATGCATATGCCCGCATCGGAAAGGTGTCGGCCACGACGCCGTCGAAGGCCAGAATGGCGACCCGGATCACCGATGGCTCCCGCACGCTCGGACGGCCCGTCGCACGATCAGCGGTCCGACGGGTAGCTCGCGTCGAGCAGCTCGACCGGATGCACTACGCGCGCCGCGGAGCCGCTGCGCAACAGGCCGGCGCCGATCTGCATCATGCACCCCGGGTTGCCGGTGGCCACCCACGCGGCCCCGCTCTCGGCGATGCGCGCCAGCTTTGGCGCGAGCACGGCGTCCGACGTGTCGGGCTCCACGAGGTTGTAGATCCCCGCCGATCCGCAGCACTGGTCGGCATCCTCGAGCGGCACGAGCATCAGGCCGGGGATGGCACGCAGCACCGCCAGCGGCGGGGCCACCACGCGTTGCGCATGCATCTGGTGACACGGGGGATCGTGCGTGACGCGGAGGGCGACGGGGATCGTGCCCGGCACCGGGCCCGCACCTGCGAGCAGTTCCGACACATCGCGCGTCGCCGCGCTGATGCGGGCCGCGCGCGCCGCCCACGCGGGGTCGTCGTGCAACAAGTGCCCGTACTGCTTGAGCATCGCGCCGCACCCGGCGGAGTTCACGGCAATCACATCGCTGTTCGAGTGCTCGAAGGCGGCGATGTTGATGCGCGCGAGGGCGCGGGCGCTGTCGAGATCACCCGCGTGCGCATGTAGCGCCCCGCAGCACCCCTGACGTGGCGTGTCGTGCATCGCAAAGCCGTTGTGCGTGAGCACTCGCGTGGTGGCCGCGTTGACGTGCGCGAACAGCCCCGACATCACGCACCCCGTCAGGCAGGTGGCACGCACCGGTGGTGCGGCGGCACGCGGCGTCGTGGGGGCGACTGGCGTACTGGCCGCCGGCGTCGCAGTACGCGCGGCGTCCAGCGTGCGCAGGCGCGCGGGTGTGGTGGAGGCCAGCATCGCCATCGGGAACGCCAGCCGCGATGGCAGCACCCGCGCGAGCAGATGCGGCAGCCGTGTCGCGCGGAACGCGCGGGCACTCACCAGCGCGAGGCGCAACAACACGGGATTCCGGAAGACCGCCAGCACCACGCGCGCCACGATCGGAATGCCGCGCGCCGGCGCCATCGTGGCGCGCGTGGCTTCGAGCAGGTCACCGTACGGCACGCCGGAGGGGCAGGCGGTTTCGCAGGCGCGGCAGCCCAGGCACCGATCCATGTGCTGACCGGTGGTGGGATCGTCCAGCGGGATATCCCCTTCGAGCAGCCGGCGCATGAGCACGAGCCGACCGCGCGGCGAATCGTTCTCGTCTTCCAGATTGACGTAGGTGGGACACGCCTGCAGGCAGAAGCCGCAATGCACGCACGCATCGAGCCCCGCGCTTGCGAGCGCGAGCGGCGTGTCCGGCAGCGCGCACGCACGGCCGCGGGGCGCGGTGAGCGCCTGCCGCCGCGCGCTGTCGCTCGTGTCGCTGATGTCGCGGTGGTGTGTGGCGTCGGTCATGAGCGGAACGGTACGGGGGGGACCGCACGACGATGCGGCAGCACACCGTGTGGGTCGAGCGACCGCTTGATTGCCGCATCGAGCGGGTGCGCGTCGCGGCACGGTGCGGCGCCCTGTTCGACTACCACCGACACGGCGGCGCCCGCCGCGGTGGTGGCCCCGGCGACGAATGCCGCCACACGTGCATCGGCGTCACGCTCGGCTTCGGCATTCGTCCCGATGTCGCCGTGCGCGCGCGGCGCCGGGACCGTGATCCGCACGGTGCCGCGCGACGGCTGGAACAGCACGGTGGCCTCGGGGAAATGGTGACGCGCCTGCGCAATGAGTGCGGCGCCGTGAGACGGCTGTGTGCGCGCACGCAGCACGAGGGCATCGGGCGCCACGTGCCGCAACATGGCCGCGGGCGTCTCGTGCGTGCCCGAGGCGCCGGTATCCGACGGGCCCAGCGTGAACGTATCGCGCGCTCCCGCCGCCTGGACGAGGCCGCGCAGTGCCGAGGCGCGCGCCGTATTGCCGGTGCAGCGCGCAAACAACTGCGCCGGCTCGTCGGGGGCGAGGCGCACGAGCATGGGCAGCGGGGCGCGATTGGCGATCAGGCGCGGCACCCACTGCTCGGGGGCGTCGTCGAGGGTCCCGGTGACCACGTGGTCCATGTGCGGTGCCGCGTGCAGGCGCAGGCT
>JARIEX010000114.1 GCA_031127095.1 Gemmatimonadota bacterium | reverse complement strand
GCCGGTGCCGGCCGCGAGCTGCTGCTGCGCCACCGTCGCCATGCGCAGCCACTGCCATCCCACCGCCACATAGCCCATGAGGTGCAGATATTCGGTGGCGGCCGCCCCCACTTCGTCGGGGTTCGCAAAGCCGCGCTCGGCCAGCAGCATCGTCGCCTTCTGCAACTGGTACAACGACCCACCCAGCGCTTTCGCGAACTCCTCGAGTCCAGTCACCTGCGCCGCCGCGTCCACATCGCCCTTCACCAGCTCGAAGAACCGGCGCACCAGACGCCCCCCGTCCATCGGCAACTTGCGCCCCACGAGATCGAGCGCCTGCACGGCGTTCGTGCCCTCGTAGATCTGCGCAATGCGGGCGTCGCGCACGTACTGCTCGATGCCGTACTCCTTGATGTATCCGTGCCCGCCCAGCGTCTGCAGCGCGATGTTGGTGTTGTCGAAGCCCTTGTCGGTGAGAAACGCCTTGAGCACGGGCGTCATCAGTGACACGAGATCCTCGGCTTCCTGCCGCACCGCGGCGTCGGGGTGCCGGTGCTCCAAGTCGATGCGGATGCCCACGAAGTACGCGAGCGAACGCATCCCTTCGTTGAACGCCTTGATGCGCAGCAGCCCCTTCCGCACATCGGGGTGCACGAGAATGGAGTCGGCCGGCCCCGCCGGGTTTTTCGGCCCCGTGAGCGCACGCCCCTGCAGCCGGTCCTTGGCGTAGGCCAGCGCGTTCTGATACGCCACCTCGGCCAGCCCGAGTCCCTGCAGCCCCACCGCGAGCCGCGCGCCGTTCATCATCACGAACATGGCGCGCATCCCCTTGTGCGGCTCACCCACCAGCCAGCCGGTAGCGCCATCGAAGTTGAGGACGCAGGTGGCCGAGGCCTTGATGCCCATCTTGTGCTCGATCGACCCGCACGTCACCCCATTCTTCGCCCCCACGCCGCCACTCTCGGTGGGCAGAAACTTGGGCACCAGGAACAGGGAAATGCCCTTGGTGCCGCCGGGCGCATCGGGGAGCTTGGCCAGCACCAGATGCACGATGTTCTCGGTGAGATCATGGTCGCCGGCCGAGATGAAGATCTTCTGCCCCGTGATGGCGTACGTGCCGTCCGCCGACGGCACCGCCTTGGTGTGGATCATGCCCAGGTCGGTGCCCGCGTGCGCCTCGGTGAGGCACATGGTGCCGCCCCACGAGCCGTCAATCAGCTTGGGGAGGAAGCGCTGTTTCAGTGCGTCCGAGCCATGGCTCATCAGCGCGCTCACCGCGCCGTGCGACAATCCCGGGTACATGCTGAACGACAGGTTGGAGGAGCAGAGCATTTCCTCCATCACGAACCGCACCGCTTCGGGGAGCCCCTGACCACCGAACTGCGGGTCGGCCGACACCCCGGTCCACCCGCCGGCGGCATACTGCGTGTAGGCCTCCTTGAAGCCACGCGGCGTGCGCACCTCACCGTTGGCATACGTCACCCCCTCGGCATCGCCGCTCTGGTTGAGCGGGAAGAGCACCTCCTCGCAGATCTTGGCGCCCTCGACGAGCACGGCATCGATCAGGTCGGGCGTCGCGTCCTCGAACCCGGGGAGCGCGGCCAGCTGCGCGACATCGTGGACGTCGTGCAGCAGGAAGCGGATATCGTCGAGGGGAGCCTTGTAGGCGGGCATGGACGGGAGTCCTCCGGGCGGGATGAACGGCGGCGGATGAGCGGCGTGCTGCAAGCTGGGGTCGATCGGGGATGCCGGCAAGAGCCAATTGCGACGCCAGCGTCATGTTTTGGACCACGTGCGCACAGGGATACCCTTAACGGACACTTTTTCCGATGGGGAGCGTACACAGTGCACGTGCGTTCCCTGCCCTGTCCCGATCCCGGTCTCCGATGAAGCAGTTTCTGACCGCCGTTGCCGCCAATCTCCTCACCATCGCGATCTGCGTCGTGGGCGGTATTCTCCTCATCGCCGGGCTGATCGCCTCGGCGGGCACGAAAGAGGCCACCACCGTGGCCGCGGGGTCGATCCTGGTGATCGACCTCGGGCGCCCGTTCTCCGATCGCCCGGCCGAAACGCCGAAGGGCACCTTCCTCGATGAGGCGTTGTCAGCCGGTCGCGGCGATGCCATTCCGCTGCGCGCGGCCACGATGGCGCTCGCCGCCGCCGCCGAGGATGACCGCATCAGCGGCATCCTGCTGCGCGGATCGGTGTCGGCCAACGGCGACGGCACCGGGTACGCCGCGCTGCGCGAACTGCGCGCGGCACTGGCCACCTTCCGCCGGTCGCGGAAACCGGTGCACGCCTACCTCGTGAACCCGGACACGCGCGATTTCTACATCGCGTCGGCAGCCAGTGTGGTCACCCTCGATCCGTTCGGCTCGCTCCTGATGCCGGGGCTCGCCTCCGAGCAGATCTTTCTGGCGGGGATGTTCGAGAAGTACGGCATCGGGATGCAGGTGAGCCGCGTGGGCCGGTTCAAGGCGGCCGTCGAACCGTTCCTGCGCACGGACATGAGTCCGGAAAACCGGCTGCAAGTCCAGTCGTATCTGGGCGATCTCTGGAGCGAAGTGAAGCGCGGCGTGTCCGAGAGCCGCGGCATCGACACGACCGCGCTGCAGGCGCTGGTGGACGCGCAGGGAATCATTCTGCCGGCCGAGGCGAAGGCGGCGAAGCTCGTGGACCGGGTGGCCTATTTCGACGCGGTCCTCGACGACCTGCAGCAACTGGCCTCGAAGTCACGCACGGCCGACAACGCCCGCGGGACCAGTGCCACGGACAGTGCCCGCGCCGCCGAGATGGCGGCCCTGCTGGACCGTCCCACGCTGCCGCAGATTGCGCTGGGTGACTACGCGCCGTTGGCGGTGGCCAAAGAGCGGAGCTTCAGTGCCAGCCAGACCATTGCCGTGGTGTACGCGGAAGGCGACATCGTGGACGGCGAAGGGGGCGACGGGATGATCGGCGGCGACGCGCTGGCGCGCGAACTGCGCCGCGTGCGCGCCGACAGCAAGGTGAAGGCCGTGGTGTTGCGCGTGAACAGCCCGGGCGGCAGCGCGATCGCCTCCGAGCAGATCCAGCGCGAACTCTCACTCATCCAGCAGCGCAAACCGATCGTGGTGTCGATGGGTGCCGTGGCCGCGAGCGGCGGGTACTGGATCAGTACCGCGGCCGCACGCGTGTTTGCGCAGCCCAACACGATCACCGGCTCGATCGGCGTGTTCGCGCTGGTGCCCAACATCAAGGCGCTGGCCAACCGCAACGGCGTCACGTTCGATACGGTGAAGACGGGGCGCTACGCCGACCTGTTCAGCCTCGCGCGTCCGCGGTCCGAGGCGGAGCTGGCTGTCCTGCAGCGCGGCACCGACGCCGTGTACGCGGCGTTCATTGACCGCGTGGCCACGGCGCGCCGGCTCACGCCGGATTCCGTGCGCAGCATCGCCGAGGGACGCGTGTGGTCGGGGGACGACGCCATGCGGATCGGACTGGTGGATTCCATCGGTGGTCTCGATGCCGCCCTCAAGAGCGCGGCGTCGCTGGCCAAGATCACCGGCGACTACGACGTGCATGAATACCCGCGGGCCAAGAGCGCCACCGAGAAGCTGACGGAGCTGTTGGAGAACAAGCCGGCCCCCGTGGCGGCCTCGCTGGGCGCCGCGATCGGCGCGCCCTCCCAGGCAACGGGGGCGCTGCTGCAGGGACGCGGCGCGGCGGCGGCACTGGCCCGCGACATCACGCATGAACTCGCGGTGCTGCTGCGCTACAATGATCCGCGCGCGGTGTACGCGCGGATGCCGTTTATTCTGCGGGTGCGCTGATCGCCCGGCTTACGCCGGGCGGTAGGTCTCGATCACACGCAGGTACTCGGCCCACTTGGCGCGATCCGCGCGGGCGGTCACGAGCTGCGATTCGGCGTTCGCGATGCATGCCGGCAGGTTGCGGGCGGTGACATCGTCCAACGCCCACACGGCGGCCGCTTCGCGCGCGGTGGCCTCACGCAGACGCTGGGCATACCGCTCAGCGTGCGGCCGGCTCCACGCCGAGAGCGGCCGGTCGTCATCGATGCCGGACAGGCTCCAGACGCCGTCGTGCACCGGGATGAAGTCGAGCAGGAAGCCGTCGAAGTCTTCGGGAACGGTCGTCGTGGTGGAGTGCATGGCAGCGGAAAGGAGAAAGGGGTCGGCATCATGCGCTGCCGCATCACGGACGCGTCAGCACAGCAAATATACTGCAATCACAGGACGGTGGCGCGCACCTCAGTGCGCCTGCACGCGCATCACGAACGTGAACCGGCGTGGCAGCCCGGGTTCGAAGTACCGCGACCGCGTGGCGTTGATCACCACCGACCCCGCGTAGCGCCGGTCGAACACGTTCTCGATGCCGACCGTGGGCTCGAGGCGCAGGCGGCCGAGGTGGGGGACCATCGCGCCGGCGCGTACGTTCCACGCGGCGTAGCCGGCCGCGAACACACGGTTGGCATCATCGGCGCTCACGCGTGACGACGCGGTGCCATCGATGGTGGCAAACCAGCCATCGCGGCGCGCGGTGAGATAGGCCTGCAGCAGCTGTGCGGGAATGCCCGGGATGGCCTTGCCGGCGTAACTCGTGCTGCCCACGGTGTAGCGGTCGAAGGCGAAGCGCGACCAGGTGTGCGCCACCCCCACGTCGAACAGGGCCACCGTGGCGGCGAGGTTGGTCTCGACACCGGTGCGCGAGGTGCGCCCCGCATTCCGGAAGGCACGGCGCCCAGGCTGGTTGGGCACGTCGAAGGGCACGAGTTCGTCGAGCACCGTGGCGCGGAACAGCGCCACGTCAGCACGCAGCCGGCCGCGCACCACGCTCTGGACGCCCAATTCCGCCGTGCGGGTGCGCTGCGGCTCCAGCAACCCGTTCAAGCCCGCCGCGCCGTTGTCCTGATTGGTGAGCTCGGTGATCGTGGGCGTTTCGAAGGCGGTGGAGAGGTTGGCGTACACCGACAGCAGCGGCCGGGCGCGCCAGCTCAGGCCGAGCATCGGGCTGAGGGCACTCAACGCCCGCTCGCCCGAGTCATCGAGGTTGGTGCCGGTGATGAAGCGATCGCGCACCGTGAACTGCACCCGATCGTAGCGCAGCGCTGCGCTGGCGAAGAGCCGGTGTGGCGCCTCCACTTCCGCCCGGGCGTAGCCACCCAGTCCACCCACGCGCTCCTGCTGATTCAGCCGCAGTGCCCCGCGCTCGGTGCCGGGGCGGGGGCAGAGCGTGGTAGCGGCGGCGGTGGGGAGCACCGCCGCGCAGTTCTCGAGATTGAGCCGATCATCGACCTGGCGCTGCGCATCCGCGCCGGCGCCCAGACGTACGGGCCACGGCAGGCGTGTGGTGCGCACGGCGCCGTGCAGCGATCCACCGGCCACGTGGCGATCCACGGCCACGATGGCAAACGGGAGCGGATTGTCGAGGGTGCGCGTGCCAACGAACAGCGACGCGTTGAGGGTGTTCGCGCCGTCGCCGCGCGCGGCGAGGAGCGCGAGCTGCGACTGCACGACCGCCTTGCGCGAGCGGCGTGTGATGTTGAGTGAATCGGGAAGCCGCGGATCGCGCGCCAGTTCGGCGGCGGTGAGCGCGCCCGTGTTCTCGGCGCGCGGCGCATCGTAGCGCGTGCCCTGCACTTCCAATCGCGTCCCGCCCACGGTGGCGAGCGCGCGCGCGAAGGCGCTGGTGGCGTCGAGGTGCGACCACTGCCGCGGTCCGTCACCGGTGGTGCGCGTGACCGACCCCAACCATCCGCCGCCCTGCACGCGGCCCGTGGTATCGGCGCGGCTGCCGGAGGCGAGCACCGAGGCGCGCTGCACTCCGCCGCCGTCCCAGAGCCGCGCGTCGAGGGAGACAGGGTGCGGGTCGGGCGCGCGCGAGCGGACGTCGATCACGCCGCCGGCGGCGTTGCCGTACAGCGCGGCGGCCGTGCCGCGAATGATGTCCATGCGACCGACCGATTCGAGATCGAGCCAATCGAGCGGCGTTTGGCCGTCGGGGAGCGTGAGCGGCACGCCGTCGCGCAGCACCCGCACGCCGCGCACGCCGAAGGCAGAGCGCGCGCCGAAGCCACGGATGGCGATGCGCGGATCCTGCGAGGGGTTGGCGCGCTCCTGCACCTGCACCCCGGGGACACCGAGCAGCAGGTCGGCCACGCTGCTGCGCCGGAGCGCGGGGCGGTCGTCGATGGTGGCGCGCGACCAGGCGAAGGGCAGCTCGAGCGGTGAGCGGGCGGCATCGCGCGTGACCGTCACGCGCACCTGCTGGAGCGCCTGCGCGGCGCGACGGCGGGTGCTATCGGCGGCGGCGGAGTCGGTGACCGCACCGGCGGGGCGGGCTTGCGCCGCACTGCGCGCCGGCAGCGCGGCCGCGGCGAGGGCGAGCAGGGCGGCACCGCACGCGTGCCGAACGGGGCGGCGTGGGCCGCGGGACAGGTGGTCTGTGATCACGCTGCGATCTATCGCCCGTGACGGCGATGCGGAACCCATGCCGCGGGTTCCGTGGCGCGCGAGCCGGTCGCGCACGGCGGATCGTTTACGGCTGCGTCTCGCGGCAGCTGGGCTTGCGGTCGTCGGGCCCTTCGTCGAACAGCTCGCCGGTTTTCTCACAGACGACGCCGGTGGTGCTGTCGCGGATCACCATGAACCAGTGCGACATGGTGGCGTTGGACGACACGACCTCTTGCGTCTCCGGCAACCGGAACCCGCGCGCCTCGAGTTCGCGAGCGGAGGCGTACCGCTGATTCAACAGCCGGAAATTGGACTGCCGCACGTGCGCATCCTTGAGGGTGCCACTCACGGCCACGATGCTCGCGTCCACGCGCGCGCCGCCACGCACCTGCAGCAGCGCGACCACCCCCACCACGAGCACGAACGCGACGATGAGGCTGGTCACGATCTGCCCGTCCTGGCGGGACGAGACCGCCGCCCGGGCGGGCGCCGACCGTGTCGCGCGTCCCCCGATCGGCATCGATCGCGCCGCCGCGGCTACCGGTGACATGACCGCAGCGGCGCACGCGGTGAAAGTGGCATAGGTGTCGTCATGGTGCCCAATAGACGATCGACCATGCGGCACGGCACCGCACTGAGCATTACAGCACGGGCAAAGGTTATCACAGTGTGACAGCTACGCAATGCGCCAGACACGGTATACTTAATTCATGTTCTTCCGCGAATTGTATGACCAGTCGCTCGCTCAGGCGAGCTATGTGATCGGCTGCCAGGCCACGGGCGAAGCGATCGTTATCGATCCCCTCCGCGACCCGGCACCCTACCTCGAGGTGGCGCGCGCCGAAGGGCTGCGCATTACGCACGTCACCGAAACGCACATTCACGCCGACTTCGTGTCCGGCGCGCGCGAACTGCGCGCCGCCAGTGGCGCACGGCTGTATCTCTCCGCGGAAGGGGGCGCGGACTGGCAGTACGCCTTCGCGGCCGAGGACGACGCCGTGCTGCTGCACGACGGCGACCGCATCATGGTGGGCAACATCGCGCTCGACGTGTTGCACACGCCCGGCCACACGCCGGAGCATCTGTCGTTCGTGGTCACCGACACGCCGCGCGCCGCCGGCCCGATGGGGATCGTGACCGGCGACTTCGTGTTCGTGGGCGACGTGGGGCGCCCCGATCTGCTGGAGCGGGCCGCCGGCCTGGCCGACACCATGGAAGCGGGGGCGCGCACCCTGTTCCGTTCGTTACAGCGCTTCCGCACCCTGCCCGACCATCTGCAGATCTGGCCCGGCCACGGGGCGGGGTCAGCCTGCGGCAAGGCCCTTGGCGCGGTGCCGTCGAGCACCGTGGGCTACGAGAAGCGCGCCAACTGGGGTGTTGCCGCCACCGACGAAGCAGCGTTCGTGGCCGCGGTCCTGGAGGGACAGCCCGAGCCGCCGCGGTACTTCGCCGCGATGAAGCGGATCAATCGCGACGGGCCGCCGATCATCGGTGGGGCACCGGCCATGCCCACGCTGACGGCCGATGCCGTGCTCGCACCCGCCCGCGACGACCGGTGGGTGATCGATCTGCGCCGCGCCGACGCCTTCGCCGCCGGACACCTCGAGGGAAGCCTGTCGGTGCCCTTCTCGAAGAGCTTCAGCACCTGGATCGGGTCCATCATTCCGGTGGAGCACGAGCTCATCCTGATGGCCCCCGCCGGGGAGTCCGGCGGCCCGCCGGCGGCCGTCACGCAGGCGGCACGCGACCTGTTCCGCATCGGATTTGACCGCATCACGGGGTGGGTGGACGCCGCGGATGCGCTGGCCGCGTGGCAACGGGATGGCCGCCCGCTGCACGCCGCGCTCCAGTATCCGGTCGACTCGCTGGCGGCGCGCATGGCGGGCGCGACGGCCATCACCATCGTGGATGTGCGCGGCCGGACCGAATGGGACGCGGGGCACCTGCCCGGGGCGACACACATCCCCCTCGGTGACCTGCGCCAGCGGGCGGCCGAACTCCCGGCGGGGCCGCTCTACGTGCATTGCCAGTCGGGCGCCCGCTCGGCAGTGGCCACCAGCCTGCTGCACCGGCTGGGGCGAAGCGATGCCATCGACGTCCAAGGCGGGTTCGCTGCATGGCTGTCAGGAGAATTCCCGACGGTGGGACGAAGCGGATGACACTAAAGTGACGGCCGCGCACCAGATTGGGCTTGCGTTCGCTGGTCGTGCGCCCGTATCGACGGGAGTCGCTCGGTACGGCAATCCCAAGTGCGTTCGGCCAGTCAGTCCACTGAGTGCAATGTTGTAATGCAATGCGGCGCGCCGGTCATCCGGCGCGCCGCATTGCGGTCACTCTGTACCGGCGCGCGATACCGCGCCCCGCTTACGCCGCGAACACGCGGTGGTCGAGCACTTCTGCCGCGATCGCCCGCTGTGCGCCGTTGCCCACGCGCAGGGCGTCCACACAGGCCAGCAAATGGTGCAGCCGCTCGTCGCGCGCGGCCACCTTGGTGAGACCGTTGAACAGGGGCACGATGGCCTCGCCGCGCACGGTGCCCCCCTCCATCGGCCACACCATCCTGGGCATGCTGTGACCGTCTACGAAGAGCACCGCCAACGCCGGGTGCGCACCGGCCGTCGGCATCCCCACGCGCTCGGGACCGTGTACCGCCGGGAAAGCAAAGCGCACGCCGTGCACCAGAAATTCCCGGCAGGCCGACCGGTTTACCGTGCGGCGGGCGGGCTCGCAGAGCCCAGCTTGCTGCAGTCTCGCCACGGACCGGTGCACCGCACTGGTGCTCGTCGCGAGCGCAGCGGCCAGCGGCTCGTACCGGTCCTCCGGCACCAGCAGCAGGCGAAGCGCCACCGCGACATCGAACGGGCGGAGTGAAGGCTGGGAAGGCACCAGGCGGGTCGTGTTGGGGTGACCGGAGGAGCCAAAGCCACCCCGTAGCAAAACTGAATCATGATGATAACATCACTTTCGCCCCGTGGCCAGCCAAGATCGGTTGGCTGTCGCCCGTCAGGGGGCGACGCGGGCCGCCTCCCAGCGGTTGTTGGTGCGGTCGATGTCGAGCAGGCGCTGCGCCGGGTCCAGCTCCACGCGCACGAGCCGCTTCTTCGCAAAGGCATACACGCGCCAGTACTGCCGCGTGTTCGTGCTCCACACTTCGGCCGGGTACACGAACTCCTGCGCCGTGCCGTCGTCGAAGGTGAACCGGGCGCGGATCGGCAGCACCCCGCGCTCCAGATTGCCGAAGCGCACCCGCACCACCGTACTGTCCCCCTTGGCGCGCACGCGCACGCTGTCGATGCTCTGGTCGTACCGGGCGTTCTCGAGAAACCATGCGCGCCAGAACCAATCGAGCCGGCGGCCGCCCACGTCCTCCATGGTGCGGAAGAAGTCGGACGGCGTGGGATGCTTGTACGCCCACCGTGCGATGTAGCTGCGGAAGGCGTCGTCGAACGCCTCTGGTCCCATGATCTCCTGTCGCAGCAGCTGCAGCCCGACGCTGGGTTTCACGTACGCGGCCTCGCCCAGCAGCGCCGGATCGATCCGGTCGGGATTGATGTGCATTGGCGCGTCGATGCCACGCGCCATGGACTGCTCGATCATCCGCCGCTCCTCGGCGGCGCGCGCCATCTGATCGCCCCGCTCCGGATACCGTCTGGCCTCGGCGAACGTGTTGATGAACGTGTTGAACCCTTCGTCCTGCCACATCGCCGTGCGTTCGTTGCTCCCCACCAGCATGGGGAACCACATGTGGCCGATTTCGTGGGTGACCACGTTGAACAGGTCGTAGATGTCGTGGCTGATGTTTTCCATCGCGACCATGGGATACTCCATGCCACTGATGGGACCCTCGACGGCGGAGATCTGCGGCCACGGATATCGAAACCACCGCTCCGAATATTCCATGATGGATTGCCGGGACTGATCGGCGGCGTCATGCCAGTTCACCGCGGCCGAGGGACGGTAGTAGGCGTACGCCATGATCCCCTGCCAGCTCGCCGCATCCCACTGGTAGTCGGGTGACGCGGCCCACACCGCATCGCGCACGTTCTTGGCGCTGAAGCGCCACGTCGTCGTGCCGCCGGCGCGCGGGCGGGCGGTCCCGTCGGCGAGGTCTTCGGCGGTGATGATGCGCACGACCGTGTCCGATGTGGCCGCCGCCGCGTGACGGGCGCGCTGCACCGGCGTGAGCACCTCCCGGGCGTTCTGCAGCGCCCCGGTGGCGGCCACGATGTAGCCGGCCGGGACGGTGACCGCGAGCGAATAGTCGCCGTAGTCCAGATAGAACTCTCCCTGCCCCAGATACGGCTCGATGTTCCAGCCACGCACGTCGTCGTATACCGCGGCGCGCGGAAACCACTG
>JARIEX010000113.1 GCA_031127095.1 Gemmatimonadota bacterium | reverse complement strand
CCGCGGGGCGTACGGTTCGTGTGATCGCGATGAGTGATTTCCACGCCGCGCTCACCACGAAGCCCGACGATCGCGGTCGGCTGCAGGGGGGCGCGGTGGCGCTGTCGGCCGCCATCGCCAAGGCGCGGGCCGAGTGCACGGGAACGTGCCAGAGCATTGTCGTGGACGCGGGCGATCTGTTCTCCGGCACGCCGGCCTCCGACTGGGACGCCGGCAAGCCGACGGTGGCCGTGCTCAACCGGCTGGGGCTGTCGGCCGGCGCGCTGGGCAATCACGAGTTCGACTTCGGGCAGGACACGCTGCGGGCTCGGCTCGCCGAGCTCAAGCACCGCGTGCTGGCGGCGAACGTGCGCGGCCCGGACGGCCGTCCGCTGCCGTGGCTGCGCAGCGATACGGTGATCGTGCGCGGCGGGGTGCGCATCGGCGTCGTGGGCACGGCGGGCACGCACACGGCCACGTCGACCAAGCGGCGCAACGTCCGTCTGCTCACGTTTCTCGATCCGGCACCGATCATCAGCGAGCGGGTCCGCGCCCTGCGCGCCGGCGGCGCTCAGATCGTGATTTCGCTCATTCACGACGGCGCACGCTGCGAGCGTGATCAGTCCACGGGCTGTCGCGGCGACGGCATCGACGTGATCGATCGTCTCACGGATCGTCCCGACGTGTTCGTGATGGGGCACTCGCACACCAACATCGTGCTGCGTCACCGCGACATGCCGGTGGTGCAGACCTCGTCGAACGGACGCGCGATTGCCGTGGTCGACGTACCACTCGACGGCGGCGAGGCCACCGCCGCGATCCGCTACGTGAACGGCGCCGAGCGGGTTGGGGCCGATCCGGTGGTCGATTCGATCGTCGAGGCGGCCACTCGGAAGGTGCAGGTGCGCATGAATCGGCCGGTGGCGACGATCGCCGAGCCGCTGATGCGCCGTGGCACACAGCATGCGCTTGGCAACCTGATCGCCGACGCGGCGCGGGTGAACGGCAACGCCGATTTCGGGGCGTGGAACAACGGCGGCATGCGCACCGATGTCCCGGCGGGACCGCTCGTGTTCGGCGGCGTGCACGAAATCTCGCCCTTTGGCAACGTGCTCGTGCGCATCCGCGTGCGTGGCCGCGATCTCGCGGCGGCGGCGGAACGCTGGGTGTGGGGCGGTCGTCCTAATTCCCACGTGAGCGGGATGACGATCGAGTATGATCCCGCCGCGCCGCAGGGACAGCGGGTGCGGCGTGTCCTCGGTGCCACTGGGGCGCCAGTCGATCCCGATCGGATCTACTCGATCGCCATCAATGATTTCATGATCGATGATCCCGAAGGAGCGTCGCTGGCCCGCACGGTGTCGGTCGAGGTGCTGGCGGTGCGTGATAGCGACATGCTCGCGCGCTACCTGCAGACATTGCCGCAACCGGTGCGCGGCGACGCGGCCGAACGTATTCGCGCCGTGGGCGCGGGAGTCTCGCGATGAGTGACGTGACGGCGCCGGGCCCCGATGCCCTGCGGGTATATGTGAACGAACGGGGCGTGTCCGTGCCGCACGGCTCCGTCGCGCTGGATGCGGTGCGGGCGCTCTATCCTGAACTCGCCGACGAGCTGCATGCGGGTCGTCAGCGGCTCACCGACAGCCGCGGGCTGCCGGTGGAGGCCACGCAGCCGCTGGTTGGCGGCGCGATCTACCGGGTGGTGCCGGTGCGGGAGCGGCTGGCCGCGGACGGTGAGCACGAGGGCGCGGTATGAGCGTGGTTGCGCCGTTGGGGGCGCCGTCGGGCGCCGTGAACCCCGCGTTCGTGAACGCCGTGCAGCGGCTGCCCAAGGCGGATCTCCACTGCCACCTCGACGGGTCGCTGCGCCCGTCCTCCCTGCTGGAGCTGTCCCTCGAGCGGGGGCTGGCGTTGCCCGCCACCACCGAGGCGGCGCTGGGCGCGTGGATGCGCGTGGACGACGCGCGCCATCTCGAGGACTACCTCGCTCGTTTTTCCGTGACGCTGGCGGTCATGCAGGACGCCGCGTCGCTGGATCGCATCGCGTACGAGTTCGTGGTCGATGCGGCGCGCGATGGGGTGCGGTACATCGAAGCGCGCTTCTGTCCGGCGCTCCACGTCGCTGGTGGCCTGTCGGCCGACGAGGTGATGACCGCCGTACTGCGCGGACTCGCGCGCGGCGAGGCGGAAACCGGCACGATGGCGCGTGCCATTGTCTGCGCGCTGCGCAGCTTTCTGTGGCCGCACGCGCTTGAGATGGCGGAGCTGGCCGTGGCATACAAGGGGCGTGGCGTCGTGGCCTTTGACCTCGCCGGCGGTGAGCTCGGCCATCCGGCGTCGGCGCATGCGCTGGCCTTCGACTATGCACGGCAGCACGACCTGTCGGTGACGGTGCACGCAGGTGAAGGCGACGGCCCATCGAGCATCCGCGAGGCGGTGCACCGCTGCGGCGCCGATCGGATCGGACACGGCACACGGCTGCGTGAGGATCCGTCGCTCGAAGCGTACGTGATCGATCACCGCATCGCGCTCGAGGTGTGCCCCACCAGCAACGTGCAGACGCGCGTGGTGCCCACGTTCGCCGAGCATCCGCTGGCGCGCTACGTCCTGCTCGGCGCCGTCGTGACCGTGAACACCGACAACCGACTCATGAGCGGTGTGTCGCTCACCGACGAATACGTGCGGTGCGCACAGCATCTGCACTTCGATCTCGACACGCTGGCCATGCTGGCGATGTCCTCGTTCGACGCGGCGTGCCTGCCGCACGACGACCGCGAGACGCTGCGCGACGCCATGGCTGAGACGATCGGCGACGTGCTCGCTGACGTCGGCGACGTCACGGTCACGCTGTGAGCAGTCACGCGGTGAGCAGTCACGATGCGGCGGAGGTGCACGGCACCGCGGCCGCCGTGCGCGCGGCGGCCTACATCCGCGCGCGGAGGGGGCCGTCCGCGCCGACGCCGGTGTGTGGGATCGTGCTGGGCTCGGGGCTGGGCGGGCTGGCCGACCGGATCGAAGAGGCGGTGCGCATCCCGTTCGCCGAGGTGCCCGGTTTTCCCACCGCCACGGTGGCCGGGCACGCCGGGCAGGTGCTGATGGGGACGCTGGGTGGGCGTCCCGTCATCGCCATGGCGGGCCGCTTCCACATGTACGAGGGCCACGACGCGTCGCTCTCCGCCCTTCCCGTGCGCGTGATGCACGCGCTCGGCGTGCCGGTGTATCTCGCCTCGAATGCCGCCGGCGGGGTGCGTCGCACGTTCAATCCGGGTGATCTGATGGTGATTGCGGATCACATCAACCTGATGTTCCGCAATCCGCTGTTCGGCGCCGTGGAGCCGGGCGACGAACGATTTCCCGACATGTCAGCCCCGTACGACCCGGCGCTGCGCGCGCTCCTGCACGAGTGCGCCCGCGCCACCGGTACCACGTTGCAGGACGGCGTGTACTGCGGGCTGACCGGACCGACGTACGAAACGCCGGCCGAGGTGCGGATGCTGGAGCGGCTGGGCGTTGATGCCGTCGGCATGTCCACCGTGCCCGAAGTGATCGTGGCGCGGGCCATCGGCATGCGGGTGGCGGCCGTGTCGTGCATCACCAACAAGGCGGCCGGGCTGTCGGTGGCGCCGCTCGATCACGCCGAGGTGATGGAGGCCGGCCGCGCCGTGGCGGGGCGGTTCGAGGCGTTGATCACCGAATTCGTCAGGCGCCTGCCGTAAGGCCAGGCGCCCGACGGGCGGCGGGCAGCGCTTGCTTAGCGCTTGCTCAGCGTTTGGCCGGCGTGCGCGGCAGGGTGGCGAGGCGCGCCTTGAAGCTCTGATACGCCCGCGTGTCGCGCGTCAGCGTCTTGAGCAACGCCGGGTCGAGCTTGCCGATCTCGGCTTCGGTGTTCGCCACACGATTCTCTTCGATGGGGTGTGAGGCAAAGAAGGCGTCGACGCTGCTGGGATTGCGCTCGCGTTCCGCGATGAGGATGCGGAACATGCTCGGGATGCCGCGCGGGTCGATGCCGGCGCGGGTGACGTAGGTCACGCCGAACCGGTCCGATTCCGCCTCGTCATCGCGACTGAACTTCGCGAAGCCTGCCTGCGCACCGACCTGCAGCACGGTGCCGGCCACGCCCTGACAGGCCGACGGCACGAAGAGACAAAGTCCGGAGAGTCCGATGTTCGCCCGTTGCGCCTTGGCCATCTGCTCCATGCTGTGACGCTGCGTGACGTGCGCGATCTCGTGTCCGAGCACGCCGGCGAGCTCCGACATCATGTTGGTTTTCTCGATCAGCCCGCGGTACACGTAGATGTGCCCGCCGGGCACGGCGAACGCGTTGATCTCCGGCTGATCGACCACGTTGAAGCGCCACGTAAGCGCGCGATCGTCGGACACGCGGGCGATGGAGTCGCCAAGCACGTTGATGTACCGCACGACGTCCGGATCGCGTACGATGGGCAACTCGCGCTCGACCTGCTGCGCGTACTCGTTGCCCATGGCCACCTCGTCCTGGGTGGGAGGCACGCAGGAGACGGTGCCGGCAACGAATGTCAGCAGCAGGGCGGTGTGCCGCCACGCCCGCGGCGCAGGCGGCAGGGTGCCGTTCTGTCGTGTATTCTCAAGCATGGCTATCGCCCGTCAGAAAAATGCCGTCTGTGGAGTGGGGGGCACCATGCGCCCCGATCCGGTATACCCCGTGTGCGGCGCCCGGTGTCCGTGAAGCTACTCACCGTGGCGCGCGACCTGCAGCGCCGGAAGGCTCGGGAGCGTCAGCATCGCTTCGTGGCCGAAGGGATTCGGACGGTCGAGGCGCTGCTGGCGTCCGGGCTGCCGGTGGAGGGGCTGCTGGTGACCGAGGCGTTGGGCGAGCCGGAGCGCGGCCGCGCGCTGCTGGCTACCGCTCAGGCGCGTGGCGTGCCTGTGACGGTGGTGAGCGAGGCCGATCTGGCCAGTGCGGCGGACACCGAGGCGCCGCAGGGGGTGCTGGCGGTGGCGCCAATCCCCGCGTGGACCTTGCCGTCCGCAGCCGGGCCCTCGAGCCGGATTCTCGTGCTCGACGCGCTGCAGGATCCGGGGAACGTGGGTACCGTGATCCGGACGGCCGCGGCGCTGGGCGTCACCGCCACGGTGGCGTTGCCGGGCACCGTTGACCTGTGGAATGCCAAAGTCGTCCGTAGCACGATGGGCGCGCTGTTCGTGCATCCTACCGTACCGATGTCGTGGGATGCGTTTGCGGCGTACGCGCAGCAGCAGGCGATGCCGATCTGGGCGGCGGACACCGACGGCGTTGGGCTGGACCGGCTGCCGGCCGACGGTCGACCCGCCCATCTCGCGCTGGTGGTGAGCAACGAAGGGGCGGGACTGTCGGCCCACGTGGCGTCGGCGGTGACGTCGCGCGTGGCGATCCGGATGGCGCCCGGGATCGAATCCTTGAACGTCGCCGTCGCTGCCGGGATCCTGATGCATGCACTGCGCGCCGACTGACCTCCGTTCCGTTCTCCCCGAGACTCCGTGTTGCTCCTGAC
Source organism: Gemmatimonadota bacterium (assembly GCA_031127095.1). Classification (GTDB taxonomy): domain Bacteria; phylum Gemmatimonadota; class Gemmatimonadetes; order Gemmatimonadales; family Gemmatimonadaceae; genus Gemmatimonas. The sequence goes on along the minus strand of JARIEX010000113.1, from coordinate 5,363 downwards.
CTCCGACATCATCCTCCTCATCCTGCTGCCGGTCTTCGTGATCGGTGCCGCGATCGGGTCGTTCCTCAACGTGTGCATCGCGCGCTGGCCGGTCGACCTCAGCGTGGTCCGTCCGCGCTCCCGTTGTCCGCGGTGCGAGCGGGGCATTGCGTGGCACGAAAACATTCCGCTGCTGAGCTGGGTGCTGCTGCGCGGACGGTGCCGCGGCTGCCAACTGCCGATCTCCGTGCAATATCCGGCGGTTGAATTAGCGGTGGGGTTGGGCTGGGTGGCCAGTGTGATCGCTTTCGACCTGACCTTCGAATCGGTGCGCGTCGCGGTGTTCGGCACGCTGCTGTTCGGGATCGCGGTGACCGATGCGAAGACCTATCTGATTCCCGACGGTTTCACGGTGAGCGGCTTGGTGCTGGTGTTCGCCGCCACGATCGCGAACTTCTTTCTGGGTGAACCGTCGCACTTTGCGGATCCGTGGGCGTCGGTGCTGGGCGCCTGCGCCGGCGCGGGCGCGATCACCATCATCGGCTGGCTGGCCGAAGTGATGATGAAGCGCGAGGCCATGGGCTTTGGCGACACGACGCTGATGGCCGTGGTCGGCGCAGCGCTGGGCTCCGAACGGGCGTTGCTCACGATCATCGTCGGCGCGTTCGTCGGCGCCGTGGTGTTCCTGCTCATCGTGGCGCCCATCGTGAAGTGGCGCACGCGTGGCACCGACACGGCGTTTGCCTTCCCCGATGTGCCCTTCGGCGTGTTCCTTGCGCCTGCCGCCATGCTGGTCTTGCTTTGGGGAGATCGCCTCATTGCGTGGTATCTGCAGCGCGCATTCCCGACCTGACATCGACCATGATGCGAGCCATGCTCTCCGCTCCGACTGTCCGCCGCGCGCGCCTGCTGGGCGTCTGTGCCGCGTGCATCACCCTGACCGCCTGCGGCGACCGGAAACCGGCGTCTGCGGGTCCCTACGCCGAGTTGGTGGACGAGTTCGTCCCCAAGATCGAGCGGGAAACGGGGCTGCCGTTCAAGTCGCCGCCCAACGTGGCGTCGCGCTCGCGCGACGAGGTCGCCGCGTTCGTGCGTAAACAGCTCGAGAGCGAGCGGGCGCGCACGCAGCTGGCGGGACAGGAATCGGCGTACAAGCTGCTGGGCATGGTGCCCGATACCATGAGCTTGCTGACGCTGCTGCAGAAGTTGCTGGAGGAGCAGATCGTGGGCTACTACGATCCGGCCACAAAGGTGCTGTACGTGGTCGAGGGGGCGCCGTCGGTGCTGCTGCGGCAAACGGTGTCGCACGAGCTGGTGCATGCGTGGCAGGATCAGTACGTGAACATCGATTCCGTGCAGGCGCAGGTGCAGAACGCCGACCGCCAGTCGGCGGCGCAGGCGGTGCTCGAAGGGCAGGCGGTGCTGCTGCAGCTTCGCATGGATCCCAGCGCGGGGCCGATGCTCAAGATGCCCGGCGGCTGGGACCGCATTCGCGACGCGATGAAAGACGCGCAGACCGGGATGCCGGTGTTTTCGGCGGCACCGCGCGCGGTGCGTGAGGGGCTGCTCTTTCCATACATCGGCGGCGCCGACTTCGTGCGCCGCTTCATCGAGCAGCGCCCGGAAAAGGAACTGCTGGCCGACCTGCCGATCTCGACCAAGCAGATCCTGAACGATGCGGCGTACTTCACCGCGACGAAGGAGGCCCGCGATCTGCCGGTCACGCTGACGCTGCCGACCTCGCGTGCCGGCACGGAGCTCTACCGCAACAGTTTCGGTGAATTCGAAACGCGCCTGCTGCTGCTGCAGCATCTCAAGGACGAGACGCTGGCGCGCCGCGGGGCGAGCGGGATCGACGGGGATCAGTTCGCGGTGATCCGCACCCCTGACGGCGAGGCGCTGGTGTGGGCGTCGGCGTGGGACTCCGCGGTGGATGCGGCGGATTTCCTCGATCTGATGGGGGACGCGGCCCGTCGCCGCTACGGGCTGGGGCGCATCGATTTCGCCGCGGGCGCGACGCTACGCCAGTACGACATCCCCGCGTCCGGCGCGCGTGCCGCGCGCACCGTGCGCCTGCGGGTGGAGCAGCGTGGTGGCCAGCCGGTGGTGATCTACACGGATGCGCCGGCACGCGTCGGGGCGACGCTGATCGACCTCGCCGGCATTACCGTGACCCGCTGAGCTGAGGGCCCCGCGCCCGATGACGCTCGTGACGCCCCCCGCTGCGCTGCAGATCACACCCGACGACGAACTCAAGCGCGTCCGTCTGGTGCAGATGAAGCGCGTCGCCACGCTGATGCTGGTCGGCGTAGCGCTCGTGTTCGTGGTCACGCGCTGGTTCGAGTCGCAATATCCGTGGCTGGGTTTCGTGCGGGCGTTCGCGGAGGCCGCCATGGTGGGCGGCATTGCCGACTGGTTCGCGGTCACGGCGCTGTTCCGCCATCCGCTGGGGATTCCGATTCCGCACACCGCGATCGTGGCCTCACGCAAAGACCGGATCGGCACGGCCCTTGGGAATTTCGTGCAGCGCAACTTCCTCACGCGCGAGGTGGTCGCCGGCAAAATCGCGGCGATGCAGCTGGGTGACCGCGCGGCGCAGTGGCTGGCGCAGCCCGAGAACAGCCGCCGCCTCGCGCGCCACGCCGCGCATGGACTCTCCGGTGCGGTGGGCGTGCTGCGCGACGATGATGTGCAGGAGATGGTGGATCGCGGCATCGTGTCGCGGTTGCGCACCATGCAGGCAGCGCCGCTGATGGCGCGGCTGTTCGGGCTGCTCACCACCGGCGGACGTCATCAGGCGCTCCTGGATGATGCGCTGCGACTGGCGGCCAGGTTTCTGTACGAGAATGAGGCGATGATCCGCGAGCGGGTGAAGGCGGAGAGTCCGTGGTGGGTGCCCGGTGCGGTGGACAGTCGCGTGGGTGACAAGATCGTGAGCGGCGTGGAGAAGACGTTGGTGGCGGTGGCTGCCGATCCCGATCATCCGCTGCGCCAGCGCTACGACGAGGCGGTGGACCGTTTCATTGTGTCGCTCCGTGAGAACCCCGACACCATTGCGCGCTTCGAGCAGATCAAGCTCGACGTGTTGGCGCACCCCGGCGTCGCCGACTTTTCGCGCGACGTGTGGGGCGATGTGAAGGCGCGGATCGCCACGTACGCGGAACGCCTGGCCGACGAGACGGAGCAGGAGCCCGATCAGCTCGAGCGATGGCTGGCCGGCCTCGGGCAGAAAGTGCTCGAGGATCCCGTGCTGTCAGCCAAGGTGAACGGCTGGGTCGTGGAGATCGTGTCGTACGCGGTGGAGCAGGCGCGTGAGGACGTGGCGAAGCTCATCTCGGCCACCGTGGCGGCGTGGGACGCCGACGCGACGTCCCGCAAGATCGAACTGCAGATCGGGCGCGACCTGCAGTTCATCCGGATCAACGGCACGATCGTGGGCGGCCTCGTGGGGCTTACGCTGTATGCGCTGGGACTGCTGGTGAATCGTTAGCGTCCGGCAGCGGCAACAGCGCCAGGCGCAGCACTTCGTCCATGGTGGCCGCGAAGGTGAAGGCCATCTTGTCGCGCACCTCCTGCGGCACGTCCTTGACGTCCTTCTCGTTCGCCTTGGGCATGATCACCTCACGCAGCCCGGCGCGATAGGCGGCCAGCACCTTCTCTTTCACGCCACCGATTTCGAGCACGCGGCCGCGCAGCGTGACCTCGCCGGTGAGGGCGAGATCGCGGCGTACCGCGCGGCGCGACAGGGCGCTGGCGAGCGCCAACGTGACGGCGATACCGGCCGACGGGCCGTCCTTGGGGATGGCGCCGGCGGGGAAGTGCAGGTGCACGTCGGACTCGCGGAAGTCGCGGTCCTCGATGCCGATGGCGTCGGCACGTGACCGCACGAACGAGTAGGCCGCGTCCACCGACTCGCGCATCACTTCACCGAGTTGCCCGGTCACGGTGAGTTTGCCGGAGCCGGCCATGCACAGCGCTTCGATGGTGAGCAGGTCGCCACCGGTGTTCGTCCAGGCGAGGCCGGTCACGGCGCCGATCTCCGGCTCCATCTCGGCCTCTTCCACGGCAAAGCGCGGCGTCCCCAGAATCTCCTCGGCGCGCTCGATGGTGATCTCCCACGACGACAGATCGCCGTCCGCCTTGGCGCGGGCGCGCTTGCGCAGCAACGAGGCCAGCGACCGCTCGAAGGTGCGCAGCCCGGCTTCCCGCGAATAGCGGCTGGTGATGAAGCCGAGGGTCGGTTCGGGGACGCCGATGTCGTCGGTGGTGAGTCCGTGATCCGCAAGCAGGCGCGGCATGAGATACCGCTGCGCGATCTCGACCTTTTCTTCGATGGTGTAGCCGGCAATGCGGATCACTTCCATGCGATCGCGCAACGGACCGGGAATGTCGTACAGGTTGTTCGCGGTGCAGATGAACAACACGCTCGACAGGTCGAACGGCAGGTTCAGATAGTGATCCACGAACGTCGTGTTCTGCGACGGATCGAGCACTTCGAGCATCGCGGCGGTCGGATCGCCTGAGTTCCCGCCGTTGCTCATCTTGTCGATCTCATCGATCATGATGACCGGGTCGCGCACTTCCACGCGCCGGAGCGCCTGAATGAGCAGCCCCGGCATCGCGCCCACGTAGGTGCGGCGGTGTCCGCGGATTTCGGCTTCGTCGCGCACGCCACCCACGGAGATGCGATAGAACTCGCGCCCGATGGAGGTGGCGATGGCCTCGCCCAGCGACGTCTTGCCGGTGCCCGGCGGTCCGACGAAGCAGAGAATCGGACCGGTGGGGTCGCCGCCGCGCAGCTTGCGCACGGCGAGATACTCGATGATGCGCTCCTTGGCTTCGTCGAGGCCGTAGTGACGGTCGCTGAGGGCGTCCTCCACCTTGGCGAGCACGATTTCCTGATCGTCGGCGCTGCGCTTGTGCCATGGCAGGGCGAGCACCCAGTCGAGATAGGTGCGCAGCACCTGAAATTCACTGGACGCCGGCGACAGCATGCGCAGGCGTTCGGTTTCGCGGCGGGCTTCGCTGGCCACCTTCTCCGGCAGCTGCGCTTCCTCGATGCGGCGCAGGAGGTCGATCGACTCCTTCTCGTTCGGGTCGGCCTCGCCCAGCTCCGACTGGATCGCGCGCAGCTGTTGCCGGAGATAGAACTCGCGCTGGTGCTGCTCGATCTTGATCTCGGTCTGCTTCTTCACGTCTTCCATGACGCGCGCGCGCGCCACTTCCCGCTCGAGGCGGGAGAGGATGAAGCGGATGCGCTGGCCGATGTCGAGCCGCTGCAGCACCTCCTCCTTGTCGGAGATACGCAGGTTCATGTTCGTGGCCGCGAGATCGGCGAAGCGTCCGGGATCGGACACGTTCATCTTGAGGATCTGCGGCACTTC
>JARIEX010000112.1 GCA_031127095.1 Gemmatimonadota bacterium | reverse complement strand
TGCGCTGTTCGACGAGGGCCAAGCCGCCGGCATGGTGACGTGGCCGCATTCCGGATTCCGCGTGCACACCGCGGTGTGAGAGGGCCCCTTCGGGTGTCCGAGGACGAGCGCGCGCTTGCGACGCGCCTCAGGCCGGGTGCTGGTCCATCGCCCCGACCCCAAGGTGCGAATAGTGCCTCAGTCGCCCCCTCAGGCCGTCGCCGCCCGGAAGAAAAAGTCGAGCATCACGGTCAGCGAGGACGGCTCACCCCGCAGCCGGCTGCGAAGCGCGGCCCCTTCCCAGCAATCCACCAGCAGGTTCGCCAGATGCGCCGTGTCGGTCGATGCCGGGAGTTCGCCGGCGTGCCGCGCCTCCTCCAGCGTCGCGCCGATGCGCTCGGCGATGTACGAAAGACACTGTTCGATACGGAGCCGAAAGACATCGCTGGCCCCCGAGAGCTCCTGGCCGAGACCGCCGAGCAGGCAGCCGAGGTACCCCTCGCGCCCATACGACTCCTGCGTCATTTCGAAAAAGAACCGCGCGCGGGCCAGTGGCGGTCGATCAGTCGATCCGAGGCAGGCATCGAGGCCGGCGTGCACCGCCGCCATGTACTGATCGATGACTTGGAGGGCAAAGTCCTCTTTGTCGACGAAGTGGTGGTAAAAAGACCCCTTGGGCGCGCGCGCCGCCTCGAGCACGGCCTGGATTCCCAGGCCGTGGTATCCATGCTCCAAGAGCATGGCGAGGCCAACATCGAGCAAGCGCTGCTTTGTCGCGTTCGTCAGGCAGAGACCTTGGCGATCATGTGATCAATCACGACGCTGTGCACATCTTCGGAGCTGAACATGATGATTTCCGCGTCTTCGGCCACGGGAAGGTTGTGTCCGGCTGGCGAGTAGAACAAGTCCAGCGTCCGTGGAACGATCGTCCGCGAGCCCTCCATCACGCGACGCACCCGACGGTGCGCGCCGTTGCGGCCGTTGCAATTACTTCAGCGATCCGGTGAAGGCATTCGCGTCCACGGGGCCTTCGAAGGCGATGAAGAGGGTGCACGACTTCCCCGCCGCGCACTTCGCGTCATGCGGGAGGCCGGCAGGACCGAAAGCGTACTCGCCCGCCGTCAAGGCGGCCGCCGGCGCGCCCTTGTACTTCACGGTCAGCTGGCCTTCGACCAGGATCATGCGCTCGGCCGACGTGTGGGAATGGGCCGGAATCGTGTATCCGCCCGGTACGCGCAGGAACACGTCGGCGTTCGGCTTCGACGGGTCTCCATGCAGCACGGCAATCTGACAGCCCGTGGGAAAGATCGCGGGGCACGGTCCCCACTGCAGCGCCGAGCTCACTTTCTTGTTGATCGGGGCGGCGGCCGACGCGGCTTGGGCGCTCAGCTGCCCACCGGACCGGAGTGGTGCCAAGACCGACAGCGCGAGGGCGATGCCAAATGCGACGAGGCGAGCCAGCGTGAAGTACTCGCTGCTGATCCGGTAGTCGGCGCGCACACTACCGAAATCCTTCCGCTGGCAGATGGTCACGCCGGGGCTGGCCATACGGACATCCACATCTTCTCGGACTACTCGCATCTCGCACCTTCTCGGGAATGGGGTTGAGGGGTCCTAGACCGATCGGTCTAGAGCGAATGTAGGGTGGACGGCGGATCCGTCAAGCGTGATCCCGAAGGCGCCTGCGGGACGAACCGCTGATCCGGTCGCCTCCCCCGTGAGATGACCGAAGACGAACGGCAGTTCACACGCGTGGCACGCGCCCATGCCCGGGGCAACGACGCGCCGGCGCTGCACATATTCGAGGAATCCGGGCCAGCCGCGTAGGATAGGGGCGTGTCGTCATCGCGCGAGTCTCCGGCGCGTTGGCCGTCCCGACCACAACCTCGGTGGAATATGTCCGTACACATTCGAGGGCTATTGGCCTTCGTCCTGCTCGCGCTCCCGGTGGCGACGTCGGCCCAGTCGTCCACCTCCACCCGACCGGTGGTGACGATGGGTGCCGATCGCCTGTTCAGCGAATTTGCCGAGTTGGTGCGCGGTCGTGCGGTCGCACTCGTGTCGAATCACAGCGGACGCCTGGCGGACGGCTCGCATCTTGCCGATGCGCTGGCGGCACAGCGCGATGTGCGGCTCGTGGCGCTCTTCGGCATGGAGTACGACATCCGGAGCAACGATTACTCCGTGCCGCGCGACCCGGAGCGCACCCGCGACGCCCGCACCGGTGTGCCGAAGTACAGTCTGTATGGCGAACAGCATAAGCCGTCACCGGAGATGTTGGACGGCGTGGACGTGCTGCTCTACGACATTCAGGACGTCGGAGCCCGCTTCTATGAGCACGTCAACATCCTCGGGTTCATCATGGAGGCCGCCGCCGAACGAGGGATTCGCGTTGTGGTACTCGACCGGCCCAACCCGCTGGGTGGGCGTGGCGCCGATGGCTTCGTGGCCGACTCGCAAGCGTTCTATCGCTTCGGCTCGTACACGGCCATTCCAGCGCTGCACGGTATGACGCCCGGTGAACTGGCACGCTTCTACAATGGCGAGCGGCGTTTGCGCGGCGGACGCATGGCAGAATTGCATGTGGTGCCGATGCGTGGATGGACCCGGGATCAGTGGTTCGATCAGACCGGCCAATCGTGGCGGAAGCCATCGCCGAACCTGGTGACGTTCTCGTCGCTGATCGCGTACGCAGGGACCTGCCTCTTCGAGGCGGTCAACGTGTCAGCGGGGCGCGGCAGCGATGCGCCGTTCGAGCTGATCGGTGCGCCTTGGCTGGCGCACGAGCGCGCGGTCGTGCTACTGAACGACCTGAAACTTCCGGGGGTGCGCTTCACGGCAGACACCTTCACGCCGATTCAACAGGCGTTCCATGCCAGACCACCGATGTACGCCGGCGACATGGCGCGTGGCATTCGCGTTCACGTCACCGATCGCAGCACGGTGCAACCGTACCGCGTGGGCGTGGCGATGCTCTGGGCGGTGCACGCCTTGCACCGCGACCGGCTCGTCTGGAACGACGCGACCCTCGACCGGCTGGCCGCGACACCGCGGCTCAAGCAGATGCTGGAGGCGGGGCGGACACCCGCGGAGATCTTTGCCGCGTGGGAAACAGAACTGAAGCACTTCCGCGCGATCAGTGCCCCCTACCACCTCTACCCCTGAGCGCCATGCCGTCGACGTGCATACGCGGCGCAAGGGACCCGGATGCCTGATTATGTTTCATGGATGTTCAGGCACCTTTCGTTATTGGCTGTCCCGGTGGCACTTGCCTTCGCCGCCGTGCCCCTCGCTGCCCAGCCGTCGCTTCACGCCCAGTGGGCTACGGCGCCGATCACGATCGATGGCAAGCTCGATGAGCCGGTGTGGCGAACCGGAACCCCGGCTACGGGCTTCGTGCAGCGCACCCCGCAGAACGGCCGTCCCGCCTCGCAGAAGAGCGAAGTGCGGATCGCCTACGATGCCAACGCGCTTTATGTCGGCGTGCGCAATTTCGACACGGCGCCCGACAGTATCGCACAACAGCTGGGGCGCCGCGACGCCGAAGACTTGTACGCCGACTGGTTCTACGTGGGCTTCGACAGCTACGGCGACAAGCGCACGGCGTTCGTGTTCGGTGTCAATCCGCGCGGTGTGCTCAGCGACGGGTACGTCACGAACGACGACGGCGACAACTTCGACGCCACGTGGGATGCGGTGTGGAACGTGGTGGCGCGCATCGACAGTATCGGATGGACTGCAGAGTTTCGCATCCCGCTGTCCCAGCTGCGCTACGATGTTGCGAACGGCCGCGGCGCGGTGCGGCCGTGGGGGGTGAACTTCGGGCGTGAAACTGCCCGTTACGGTGAGGAAGCCTACTGGGCGCCCACCCCCGCCGACGCCCCCGGCTTCGTCTCGCGCTTCGGTACCCTCACCGGTCTCGATTCATTGCAGCCGCCGGCGCGTACGGAGCTCATTCCCTATGTGCGCACGCAGCTCGAAAGTCAGCCGCTGCGTGCACGGAATACGTTCGTGCCGGGGCAGAAGTTGGTCGGTGCGGTGGGTGGTGACGCGCGATTCAAGTTGCCGCAGTCGCTCACGCTCACGGCCACCATGAACCCCGACTTCGGGCAGGTGGAAGCCGATCCGGCGGTGGTCAATCTCACGGCGTTCGAAGTGTTCTTCCCCGAGCGTCGTCCGTTCTTTCTCGAGAACGCGGACGGGTTCGCGTTCGGCAACACGCGCACGCTCAACGACAACGGCCCCCCGCGTTTCTTCTATAGCCGCCGCGTGGGTCGGGCCCCGCAGCGTCGCCCGACCGGCGACAGTCTGCAGGCGACCCGCATCACCACCCAGACGCCCATCCTCGGCGCGCTCAAGTTGAGCGGTACCACGCCCCGCGGTTGGCAGGTGGGCGTACTCAATGCGGTCACGGCGCACGAACATGCCGATGTGCAGCTCAACAACGGCCGCGTGCTGCGTGAACCGGTAGAACCCCGCGCCAACTATCATGTGTCGCGGCTGCGTCGTCTGCTGCGCGGCGGCAATACGGGGGTGGGGGGATTCGTTGCCGACACGCGTCGTGACTTGAGCGACACGGTGCTTGCATCGCGCCTGCCGAGTGCCGCCACGGTGGCCGGGCTCGACTGGGAGCACGCGTGGAACAACCGCACGTATGCCGTGAGCGGCGTGTTCAGTGGCAGTCGTGTGGTGGGGAACGAAACGGTGATGCGACGCTTGCAGACGGCCAATTACCGCAGCTGGCAACGCCCCGATGCCGATCATCTCGAGTTCGACCTCAACCGCACATCACTCAGCGGCCACTTCGTCGCGCTCTCCTTTGCCAAGTTGGCCGGTCAGCGCGTCCTTGGCAGCGTGACCTATGAAGAAACGAGCCCCGGGTTCGAATCGAACGATCTCGGGTTTCAGACGCGCTCCGATACGCGATCTGTTTCGAGTGCGTTGACATTCCGGAATCCGTTCTTGAACCGCTGGTCGCGTGAATGGGGCGCCAGTGTGTATCAGACGGTCGGCTTCAACTTCGCCGGCGATCGCAACGAAACGCGCACGAGTCTCCTGGCGAATACGACGCTGCTCAACTTCTGGGAGCTCAGCTACCGGTTGTCGTACTCGCCGGAAACGCTGAACGACCGATTGCTGCGTGGTGGCCCCCTGGCGCTGCGCCCCACGGAAACGCTGCACTCGCTCGAGCTGTCCACCGATGGGCGCAAGTCAATCATCTTCAACGTGGAAGCCCAGCGCACGACCGACCGCAGTGGGCGTGATGTGCACTCGGTGGAACTGGAGGTCGACTGGCGTCCACTGCCGCAGGCGCGCATCCGGCTCGGTCCCTCGTATCAGGGTGGCATCACCACGGGGCAGTACATCCAGGCCGTCACCGATCCACTGGCCGTGACAACGTATGGACGCCGGTACGTCTTCGCCGATGTGCGCCAGCGTGAAGCCCGCCTCGATGCGCGGGTCGACTGGACCTTCTCTCCGTGGCTGTCGCTGCAGCTCTTCCTGCAGCCGTTCGCCTCGGCCGGCGAGTTCTCGCGCTTCAAGGAGTACACGACGCCCCGCACCTTCGCGTTCGCCGAGTATGGCCGCGATCGCGGACGGGTGAGCGCCGCCACGGGTGGTCTCACGGTGGATCCGGACGGCAGCGGGGCCGCGCGCCCGTTTTTCGTGCCGACGCAGGATTTCACCGTGCGCGCCCTGCGCGGCAATGCGGTGCTGCGCTGGGAGTACCAGCCGGGGTCTTCGTTCTTCTTCGTGTGGTCCCAGCAGCGTGAGGCGGGCTTCGACGCGGCGGATTTCGGCGTGGCGAACCAGGTGGGCCGCGCCTTCGCCGACCCGGGGCGCCATGTGTTTCTCATCAAGTTCGCCCGGTGGATCGGCCGGTAAGACGGTGAGCTGCGACCGGCTTCCGGTTCAGTGTCTTTCCGTCAGGCGCACCATCGCAGTTCTCGCCGCGGCCCGCGTCGCCGGCTCGCCCGTGTTTCCGGCTCGCCCTCGCGCGAGCTGGAAACACGGACCGCCGACCGCACCGCTTCCGACCTCTCGGTCATGCCCACGTTGCCGAGCGTGGGGCCGGTGGAGCCTGACAGTGGGCCCCCGGTGCGGCTCGACTCGGCGGCGCAGGGCACGCAGTTCGTGATGACTCCCAAGCCCGGCGATCAGATCGACGCGTTGCTGCCGCCGGTGCTGCAAACGACCGACGGCCGGCGCCTCGAGCTGCGAGGGCCGGTCGTCACGACGGACCGTACGTATTTCGTGGGGGCGGTCGTGCGCGTCGGTCGCTGATCGACGCGCACGCGCCTCTGCTCCCATCACGCGCGCACGTTCAATCGTCGTCGTGGTCGCGGTCCATTCGGTCGCGCGACGGGCGAGAGAGACCACGCCGCCGGGCACTGGTGGTGAAGACCGGCGACTCGATGAAGCGCATGAGGGACCAAAAGCCATTGGCGTAGCTTGCACCAGCCGAAGGTCGTGACCGACGTTCCCGCGGCGCTCACGGCACCAGAACGAGATCGATGGCCTCCCCGCCGCCCGCCACGAGGCGCTGGCGAGGTCGGCGATCGCGCGCTACGGTCGACGCATAGCCGAGTCGCGCCGATCGAAATTCCTATCCCGGGAGTGCCAGTGCTCCTCGCGCTCGACCGTCATGAAGTCGACGGCGAAGCGCGACAGCACGCCATCCAGTGCGAGCACCCGCGCGACCCGCGCGCCATACTCGTGCAGGTCGGCGCAGTACGCCGGCGCCGCGGGAAATGTGCAGCCGAGATAGACCTGCCCGGAGTGTCCACCGAGCAGCTGATCGTGCGTCGCGATGACGCGTGGATGCCCGAGCGGATCGATGCGGCACTGCACGGAGGGCGAGCGCTTCACACGGCCGTCCACGAAGCTCTCGACGATCCCGTGCATCAACGCGAACTTGTACGCGAATGTCTCCCAGTTTTCGCTGCCCGCCACGCACCGGACGTGCGATGGCATCGCCCCGTGTATCCATCGCACGAGCGCGTCGGCGCTCTCGGCGTGCACCGCTGATGCCGGGACGCAATCAAATGAGAACACAGCGTTCCCGTCCCCCGAGAACCCGTCGTCCAGCTTGATCATCGCCCGCCGGAGCGACGGATCCCGACGCTTGAGATCGGCCAGCGCATGCGCGATGTCGTTCGCATCGCGCAGATGCTCATGACCATCCGGCAAAGGCACACCGGCGCGGCGAAAGGTCTCACCGCTGCCGCTCTTGGATCCCAGTCGCGCGAGGTCGGGATCACAGCAGTAAGTGGGAATGCCCAACTGCACCGCCAACGTCCGCTCCTGCGCCGTCACGTTGAAGCACGTCATGTGGGCCGACATCGGATCGGGAATCCTGGCCCGAATGCGATCCACCAGTCCGGTGCGCGCGGGAAGCGCAGCGGCATGAGCAGACAGAGCAAGCGCTCCTCGTGGTGCGCGGCCCCTTCGCGCTTGCGCAGTTCATCGCGATCGAGCGACAGGCTCGGGATGACGACGATCGTCTGCGGTGCGTGGCGATCGCGGAACACCTTGGTGAACAGCTGGGGCAGTCGTCGCTGCAGCTCCGCGAACTATTGTCGCTCGCCGGCCGAATCTGGCGCCGGCACGCGCGCTGAATGTCCCACGGCACCGAGTGAATGTTCGGTGAGCATCTCGGCGTGCGAGAACTCGGGGAGCGAGTGCATGATCCGGCCTCGTCGGGGATTCGGCGCCGCTTTGGCGCGGGTCATCTCCGAAGATCATGCCGCGCGCCGGTGAGCCCGGCAAGAGGGAATCACCGCACGGCAACGACCTCGAGCGCCTGATGGAGGTCGCGCCACAGGTCGCGCGGGTCTTCCAGGCCGACGCTGAGCCGCAGCAGTCCACTGGCGATGCCGGCAGCTCGGCGCGCCGCTTCCTGCACCACGCGGTGCGTGAGGAGCGCCGGCGGCTGAATGAGCGTATCGGTGGAGCCCAGACTGACGGCCGGCGTGATGAGCTGCAGTGCCGTCACGAACGCGCGCAGGATGGCGGGGTCGTCGCTGGCGAGTTCGAAACTCAACACACTGCCGGCGCCATGCATCTGCGTCCCGAGCAGCCCGCGCGGGTCCTGCCCTGGAAGCGACGGATAGTGCACCATGGCCACGCGAGCGTCGGCAGCGAGCTGCTGCGCCAGCACGCCCGCCGTGGCCTGCGCCCGTTCCACGCGCACCGCCAGCGTGGGCAGACCGCGATGCAGCAGATAGCTGCCCATCGGATGCAACAATCCGCCGGTCGCCGCGCGCACATGCTTGATCTCGCGCACCAGTGCGTGCGCGCCGGCCACCACGCCGGCCAGCACGTCGCCGTGGCCGCCGAGAAACTTGGTGGCGCTGTGAATCACGAGCGCGGCCCCCTGTTCCAGCGGTCGCTGCAACACGGGGGTAGCGAAGGTGGAGTCCACGAGCACCGGCACGGCGCCGGCCTGACGCACCACGTGGGCGATGTCCACCAGCGCCAGCGTGGGATTGGCCGGCGTCTCGATGATCACGAGTCCCGTATCGGGCTGCATCGCGTCGCCGACGGCATCCTGCGTCGTCCACGTGACCGTCATCCCGAGCAGCCCCGACGTCAGCAGGTGGTCGGCCGTGCCGTACATCGGGCGCACCGCCACCACATGCGTTCCGCGCGACTTGGCGGCCAGCAACGTGGCGGTCAGCGCCGCCATACCGGAGCCGAACGCCGCGGCATCTTCGGCACCTTCCAGCGTCGCCAGTCCACGCTCGAAGCGATCGGTGGTGGGATTGAAAAGCCGCTGATACACGAAACTCCCCTGCGGCTCGTCACCCATCACGAGCGCATCGAAGGAGCGCGCCGCGGCGTCGAGATCGGGCGTGGGGTACGTAGAACTCAGATCGAGCGGCGGGGCATGCACGCCCAACGCCGCAAAATCTTCCCGTCCGGCGTGAACGGCGCGGGTGGCGAAGTCGGACTCGATCGGGTGTTCCATGGTGCGCTCCAGATGCGGGAATGAACCTATAGATTATTCTTTTCCACGTTCAGGAGGTACTCATACCGAATTACATTCGGAAATCTTTACCGGCGGCGTCTGTTGACCGAATCGATCGCGAGATTCTGGCGCTTCTGCAGCACGATGCACGGCTCTCCAACAAGGTGCTGGCGGCTCGGGTCGGGTTGGCGCCGTCCAGCTGTCTCGCCCGCGTACGGCGATTGGAAGAGACCGGAGCGATCCTCGGCTACCACGCCGAGGTGGATCCGCGTGTGCATGGCGTGACGCTGGAAGCGTTGGTCGCCGTGCGACTCGCCCAGCACACGCGGAATGCGATCGGTCGCTTCGAACAGCACGTCGTCACGCTGCCCGAAGTGCGGGGCGTGTTTCACCTTACGGGTGCCAACGACTATCTCGTACACGTCGCGGTGCGCGACGCCGAACATCTCCGCGAGTTCGTGCTCAGCGCGTTCGCCGCACGCCCGGAAGTGGGACATCTGGAGACCTCGCTGATCTTCTCGCATCGCAGCAATCCCGGGTTTGGGACACAGGGGACGCAGGCATCTCGTGACCCCGGTTCGGCGACGGGCTGATCGGATTACTGGCGTAGCACTCCCAGCAGCGAGACATCCGCATCGAAGATCACGGCGCGTGGTTTGGCCGCGAGCGCAATCGGCACGGTGATGGTAGACGTACCCTGCGCGGGCACCGTGACGAAAAAGGGGAGTTCACACCGGCGTGGTCGGCGCCGCGTAACGCCTGACCTTCTGCTGCAGCGCTTCAAACAAAATGCGGCCGGACGGGCGACGTGCGCCAGCACGGCGACCGCCTACCGCACACTGCACCGCGCTGTCAGCAGCAACGTTTCGTTAGCGTGCCTCTAGCCGGCGCGCGGCAACGGCTTCAGTCGAGCAATGGCAGCGGCTTCGGTGGAGCGCAACGCATGCCACAGGTCCCAATCCTGCTGCAGACCGAGCCAGAAGTCCGCGCTCATGCCGGTCACCTGCGCCAAGCGGAGCGCCGTATCCGGCGTGACCGCGCGCTTGGCGTGAATCACCTCGTTCAATCGCGGGAACGACACGCCAAGCTGCACCGCGAATGCGGACTGCGAGATCCCGAGCGGACGCAAGAACTCCTGCAACAGCATCTCACCCGGATGCGTGGGCGGGCGATGCGTGGGCAGGCGCCGCTGCACCAGCGCCGGAGGCCGTTTAGCGGTAGTCCGTGACTTCAACATCGTCGGCATAGCCGTCCTCCCACCGGAAGCACATCCGGAACTGATCGTTGATGCGGATACTGTGCTGGCCGTGCCGCGTGCCACGCAGCGCCTCCAGTCGATTCCCTGGCGGAATGGCCAGCTCCCGCAATTCCCGAACACGGTTGAGCTGCGTCAGCTTTCGCGTCACGGCCGGCCACAGCGTCGCCGGGCACGCTCGACGCGCGCGGCGACTGTCGAGTCCGTTAAAGAGGTCTTCCGTGGCGGCGTCAGCGAACGTGCGTATCACAGTATCTATTATAACGGGTACCGTAGCATCGTGCCAGCTGTCCTTGTCACGCTAACGCTGGCTTGTGCAGCGGGCGCTTATAGAATGGGCGCGTAGCGCGCTGCCGCCATCGCGACCGTCTGCAGCAAGCATCGTTATCCCGCGCGCTTCGCCGGCCGCCGCCGCTTCTGCTGTCCCATCTCGTCCACATAGCTCCGCAGGACCGCATTGATCCGCGACTGATAGCGCGGGCCGGCCTTGCGGAAGAAGGCCACGACATCGCTGTCGAGACGGATGGAAATCGCCTCCTTCGAGACCGGCGTGACCACACGCGCCCCCTGCCAGAAGTCATCAGGCAAGTTGCGGAGCTCGGGCGGTGAGGTCGCTTCGATCTCGGCGTCCGTCATCCGCCGCAGACGCGCGAGGTCAGCGCGTCCCTTCGTCGGGCGACTGGGTGGCTTTGAGGCTTTCG
>JARIEX010000111.1 GCA_031127095.1 Gemmatimonadota bacterium | reverse complement strand
GGGCTGCCGGCCATGAAGCCCATGCTCTCCCCCGACGGCAGCACGCTCGTGTACGGCACCGTGCGCGAAGGGAAAACCGGCCTTCGCGTGCGCACGCTCGCCACCGGCGCCGAGCGATGGCTGGCGTACCCCGTGGACCGCAATCAGCTCGAGGCACGCGCCTCGCGCGATGTGCTCCCCAACACCGCCTTCTCCCCCGATGGCCGCTGGCTGTACGCGGCCTATGGCGGCAAGCTCCACCGGCTGGGCGTGCACAACGGCAGCGATACCGTGATCCCGTTCTCGGCTGATGTCGCGCTGGACGTGACGCCCACGCTGCACTTCCCGCAGCGGCTGGCCACCGGCCCCGTACGCACGCGCCGTGTGCAGCAGCAGACCACCGCCCCCAATGGACAGGTCGCCTTCTCGTCGCTGGGACGCATCTGGATTGCCAACGCCACCGGTGCACCGCGCCGTCTCACCAGCACGGCCCGCGCCCGGGAGTTCATGCCCGCGTGGTCCCCCGATAGTCGGTGGGTGGCCTTCGTGACGTGGGACGAAAACGGCGGCGCCCTCTGGAAAGCGCGCGCCGACGGCCGCGAGGCGCCGCTGCGTCTCACCACCGCGCCGGCGTGGTGGGCCGACCCCACCTGGTCGCCGGATGGTCGCACGATCATCGCCAACACCGCGCCACTCCGCGCTACGCTCATGGCGCCGCCCGGCGCGCTCCCTCCGGACGCCAAGCGTGCCGAAGTGGCCGCGAGCGGCGGCCCCGTGCGCATCATCGGACCGGCGCCTCGGCCAACCGCCCCAGCGCCGACGATGGGGGCACCGCTTCCCGTGCCGGCCACGCCCGCCGCCACGCCGCGAAGTTTCGAGGTGTCGCTGCCGCGCGCAACTACGACCGGCACCATCGTGCTCCGTGGCGCCATGGTCATCACCATGCGCGGCACCGAAGTGCTGCGTGACGCCGAGGTGATCGTTACCGATGGGCGCATTGCGAACGTTGGCGCGCGCGGCGCCGCGCCCACGCCTGCCGGCGCCACCGTGATTGACGTGACCGGCAAGTTCATCGTGCCCGGGTTCATCGACATTCACGCGCATTGGGGCGGTGCCGGCGCGCTGCTGCAGCCCGAGTCCACGAACGGTTTTGCGAACCTCGCGATGGGGATCACCACCATCCGCGATCCGCAGGTCACGCCCGACATCTTCGATCTCGCCAACCTCGTGGAGGTGGACGGTGTCCCGAGTCCACGCGTCTTCTCCACCGGCCCCGGGATTGGCGCAGGCACCAACTTCCAGTCGCTCGACGACGCGCGTCGATTGTTGCGCATGTATCGCGACGACTACGGTACGGTGTACCTCAAGTCGTATCAAACGGGCACCCGACAGCAGCGACAGTGGCTGGTGGAAGCCGCGCGCGAGCTGGGGCTCATGCCCACCACGGAAGGGGGCGCCGACGGCAAAGAGGACCTGACGCACATCATCGACGGCTTCAGCGGGCTCGAACACGCGATCCCCGAAGCGCCCATTCATGATGACATCGTGCAACTGATGGCCCGCACCGGCATCACGAACACGCCCACCCTCGTGGTGGCGTTCGGAGGCGCGTTACCGATTTATCGGTTGCTGGCCGAGGAGCGGCCGCACGAAGATCCGCGCATCAACCGCTGGTTCCCCGATGGGGCGCTGTTTCAGCGAACCTCCACACGCTTGCTCTGGTTTCCGCCGGAAGAGTTCAACGAGCGCGAAGCCGCCGCCGGTGCGGTGGATGTCCTGCGCGCTGGTGGCCACATCGGACTGGGCGGGCACGGTGAAGTGCAGGGGCTCTCCAACCACTGGGAGATGGGACTGCTCGCCGACGGCGGCATGGCGCCGCACGACGTGTTGCGCGTGGCCACGATCGAAGGCGCGCGTGCGATCGGACTCGATGCCGATCTCGGATCGATTGAATCGGGGAAGGTCGCCGATCTGGTGGTGCTCGACGCGAATCCGCTGCACTCCATTCGCAACAGCCGCGCGATCGCGTACGTCATGAAAGGCGGCACACTGTATCGCAGCAGCACGCTGGAACGCGTCTGGCCCAATCCAGCACCACTCACGCTGCCATGGTCGCTGCGCCGTGAGCCACTGCCGTCGGCCGCCGCGGTGGATACGCTTGTGCGCCGCACGATGGAAACTGCTCGCATTCCCGGACTCGCGATCGCCGTGGTGCGGCGTGGCGAGGTGGTGGTGTCCCGTGGTTTCGGCGCGGCCGAACTGGAGAACCGTACGCCCGTCACCGATGCCACGATGTTTCAATCGGGTTCGCTGGGCAAACAGTTCACGGCGGCCGGTGTGCTGTCGCTGGTCGAGGACGGCAAGATCGCGCTCGACAGTTCGGTGCGTCACTATCTCCCCGAGGTGCCGGCCGGCTGGCAGTCCATCACCATTCGTCATCTGCTCAGTCATCGCGGCGGTGTCCCCGACTACACCAGCGATCGGTTTGATTATCGCAAGGATTACACCGACGCCGAGTTGATCGCGATGGCGTCGGCGTTGCCGCTCGAATTTCCCGCGGGGACGCGCTGGAATTATTCCAACACCGGCTACGTGTTGCTGGGCATCATCGTCACGCGCGTGACGGGACGTCCGTACGACGAGTTCCTGCGCGAGCGGATCTTCACGCCGGCGGGGATGCCGACCATTCGCGTGATCACCGAAGCCGATGTCGTGCCGAATCGCGCCCACGGCTACTTGCCCACCGCCACGGGGTGGGAACACGCGGCATGGGTCGCGCCACGACTGAACACCACCGCCGATGGTTCGATGCTCGTCTCCATTCGCGACCTCATCGCGTGGAACGAGGTGGTGCGTACGCGACGACTGTTGCGTCCGGAAAGCTGGACGCTGATGCTGTCCGCCAGTCGTCTTCCCAGTGGACGCGATTATCCGTACGCGCTTGGCTGGTTCCTGGGCGAGGCCGGCGGCCATCCCATGCAGGAGCATGGGGGCACGTGGCAAGGTTTCGTGTCGCAGTACACGCGCTTCCCCGATAAGGACCTGGCCGTCATGGTGCTCTCGAATGCGCGCGCGATGGCACCGGCCACGCTGGCCATGCAGGTGGCCGCGCTGTATGAGCCGTCGCTGGTGCCCACGCCGCCACCCAGTGCCGCCATTCCCGATCGCGAACCACAGGCGACGGCCACCGTGCAGGCCATCCTCACGCGCGTTGCCGCCGGATCGCTGGCACTGGATGATTTTGAAGTCGTGCGGCAAACGATTTTCCCGCGCATGCGGGCCGCACTCACTGCGACCGTGCAAGGGAAAGGCCCGCTCACCCGTCTCGAGCTGCTGGCGCGCCGCGAGATCGGTGACGATGTCGAGCGACAGTACTTCGCGTGGTTCGGCCCGCAGCGCTTCCGCGTGCTCGTCACGTTGGGACCGCTTGGCAAGTTGACCGCACTGCGTATTACGCCGGAGCAGCCGTGAGCCGCGTACGCGTTGGTGGCCGATCACTCGCCGCGCTCCTGATTGCGCTGAGTGCGGCCTGTCGCCCGGCGGCACCAGCGTTCGATCTGCTGCTCACCGGTGGCACCGTGATCGATGGCACCGGCGCCCCACGCCGCGTGGCGGATGTGGCGATCCGCGGCGATCGCATCGTGGCCATCGGCGCATCACTCCCGCAGCGTGGCGCCGCGCGCGTGGTCAACGTGAGCGGACAGATCGTATCGCCGGGGTTCTGGGACAATCATGCCCATCTCGTCACGCTCGCCGATCATGGGCTTGCCGAAAATTTCGTGCGGCAGGGAATCACCACCGTGCTGGCGCCACTGCATTCGCAGGATCAACCGTTTCCGATGGATCAGTATCGGGCGAAGGTGAAAATCGCGCCGAATGTCGGGCTCTTCGCCGGCCACACGTGGATCCGGAAGCGCGTGATGGGGCTCGCCGACCGCGCGCCCACGGCGGCGGAATTGGCGTGGATGCGCGCGTTGGTGGACTCCGCCATGACACAGGGTGCGCTTGGGCTCTCCACGGGGCTGGAGTACGTACCGGCCAATTACGCGAACGTCGACGAAGTAGCGTCGCTCGCTGCGGTGGCATCCCAGTACGGCGGGATCTACGTCACGCATCTGCGGGACGAAGGACCGGCGGTGATGGACGCGTTGCGCGAAACGCTCGAGGTGGGGCGGCGTGCGCAGATCCCGGTGCAGGTCAACCATCTCAAGGTGACCGGTGCGGCGCAGTGGGGGTGGAGCGTGCGCATGCTGGCGCTGCTCGACTCCGCACGGGCCGCGGGGATGGAGGTGGCCGCCGATGTGTATCCGTATACCGCCTACAGCACCTATTCCGATCTGATGTTTCCGCCCTGGGCGTTGGCCGATGGCGCGCCGGCCTTCGCCAAACGCGTGGCCGACCCGGCCACGCGCGCTCGGCTGGTGCAGGAGATGCGCGTGCGCTTTCCACAGCAGGCGGGCGCCGAGCCGTCGTCGATTCAGTTTCGTGAGGTGTCGTTCGATGCCTCGCTCGCGGGGAAGACGCTGGCTGACTATCTCGTGGCCACGGGACAGCCCGTCACGCTGAACGCCGCCGTGGAGGCGTTGATCGCGTTGCAATTGCGTGGCGGCTTCATTGGCATCTTTCATGGCATGGACGACGCCGACGTGGCGCGCTTCCTCACGCATCCCGGCACCATGGTGGAAACCGACGGGGATCTCGTGACCTTCGGGCGCGGCTTTCCCCACCCACGCAGTTACGGCTCCTTTCCGCGCGTGCTGGGGACCCATGTGCGCGAGCGGCAGCAGCTCACACTCGAAGCGGCCGTGCAGCGCATGACGTCGTTGCCCGCGCAGTGGCTCGGCATCCGCGATCGCGGCACGCTTGCCGTGGGCCAACGCGCCGACATTACGGTGTTCAACGCCGACCAGATCACGGATCGCGCCACCTACACCGCGCCGCATCAGTGGCCGGAGGGGATCCAGCTGGTGGCGGTGAACGGCACGGTGGTGTTGGACAACGGGCGCATGACCGGCGCGCTCCCAGGGACGTTCCTCACCCGGGGGCGCGCCGCGCGGTAGCCGAGCCGAATCAGCCGCTGCGCACCACGGTGAGGAAGCGATCGACCTCGTGCCGCATCCGGTCGGCCATCCGGGACAGGCCGTCGGCCGCGCCCAGCATGTGGCCGGCGGCATCGCTGGTGTCGCGTACTGCGGTGGACACGGTCGTGATGCTCTGGGCCACGTCGCGGGTGCCGAGCGCGGCTTCCTGAATGTTGCGGCTCACCATGTCATTGGCCTGACGCTGCTCCACCACGGCACCGCACACCGCCGATGATAGGTCGTTCACGCGCCGCACCGTCGTGCCGATCCCCTCGATCGACTGCACCACCTCGTCGATCGCGGCCTGAATGGTGAGCACTTGCGTCTCGATTTCGCCGGTGGCTTCGCCCGCCCGCCCCGCCAGATTCTTGACTTCGCCGGCGACGACCGCGAAGCCGCGCCCCAGTTCACCGGCGCGGGCGGCTTCGATCGACGCGTTCAGCGACAGGAGGCGCGTCTGGCTGGAGATATCGTTGATGAGCTTGACCACGCGGGTGATCTGCGCGGAGGCTTCGGCCAGGGCGCGCACACGCGATGTGATTTCCTCCGACGCGACCACCGCGTGGCGGGAGATCTTCTGCGTCTCGAGCGCCTGCCGTTCGATCTCGGTGACGGTCACCGTGATCTCCTCGGCCGCCGCGGCCACCGAATCGATGCCACGGCTGGCCTGTTCGGCGGCCGCCGCCACCGACGTGCTGTGTTGCGACGCGCTGTCGGCCGACGTGCTGAGCCCCTGCGCCGTGCCCCGGGCGCCGGTGGCGGCACTCGCGAGCTCGTCCACGACGCCCTTGATTGCCACCTCGAAATCATCGGCCAGCCGCAGGCGTGCCGTTTCGGCGGCCTTCAGCTGGTCGGCCCCGCGATGCATCTGGTCGTTGGCCGCGTTGATCACCACGGCGGCGTCGCTGTATGTGCCAAGCAGTCCGCGCTGCAGGACCCGCCGGTAAAACTTCCCCTCGGAGGCATGTTGCAGCGACGCCGTCGATTCGCGCACGAAGGCGTCGGAGAGGTCAAGCAGGT
This sequence comes from Gemmatimonadota bacterium, assembly GCA_031127095.1. GTDB lineage: Bacteria > Gemmatimonadota > Gemmatimonadetes > Gemmatimonadales > Gemmatimonadaceae > Gemmatimonas. The sequence continues at coordinate 4,866 of JARIEX010000111.1, read as the reverse complement.
GGTTGACCGCCTGCGCGAGTTCGCCGATTGGTCCGTGCGGGTCGATCCCCATGGCCCGCGGTTCGAGGTTGCCAGCGGCGGCCTGACGGGCCACCGTGGTAATGGCCGCGATGCCGGCGCGGTACGTGGCCAGCTCGGCGCGCAGGGCGTCAAGTTCGGACGCGGCATCGGTGGAGAACGCGACGGTGGTCATCGGAACACCAGAGTGTGGAGAGGGCATACGGGCGCCGGAAACGGCGGGGCGTGAGGGACGTGCGGGTGCGGTGGAGGCTCGGGGCGGGGCGGACGCTACAGACTCCAGACCCACTCGTCGTACGTCTTGCCCGCCTCCTGCAGCGCCCCGGTCAGCATGGCGCTCGAGGCCGTGAGCCCCTGTGGGCGGTCCGCGCGCCGGCGTTCTTCGGCGAGGAGCTTCTCGTAAAGCGGAAGGACCTTGGCGAGTTTGGCGCGGTCGGGCACGCGGCGGTTGGAATGGAACCCGATGATTGCGCCGTCGGGGCCACGGGTGGGCGTCATGTGCGCGAGCACCCAATAGTTGTCGCCGTTGCGCGCGAGGTTGTTCACGTAGGCGAACACTTCATGCCCGGCCAGCAGACGGTCCCACGCGAACTTGAAAATCGCGCGCGGCATGTCCGGATGGCGGATCATGCTGTGCGGGGCACCGACCGACTCGTCTTCGGTATACCCGGAGACACGCAGGAAGACATGGTTGGCGTAGGTGATCTTGCCGGTCACATCTGTCTTGCTCACGATGATTTCATCTTCGCCGAACGTGCGTTCACGTCCGGTCGGGGTCGTTGCCGTGCGGGCCGATTGCATGGGGTCCTCCGGTGGAGTCGTACGGGGAGCTCAGATAAGGGTTACGGACCCAGCGCCCGACCTCTGTATAGGGGAAACCCCGACACGACTCGCCCGGTGTGGCGTCTCCGGGCGTATTTTTCGCGATCCCTAATCTTTTGCCGGAGACGTCTGCGTGCCGCACCGTTCATCCAACCGTCTGATCCGCCGAATGACACCACTGGCCCCGCTCGCGGCTCTGGTGTGGCTCGCCTCGACCGCCCCCCTTGCGGCCCAGGGGCCGTCCCCCGATACGGCCTCGCTCCCTCTCAAGGCCGCCCGGACCCACGCCTTCACCACCACGAAGGGCACCTGGCTGTCACTCGACGTGTCCCCCGACGGCACCCAGTTGGTGTTCGACCTGATGGGCGACCTGTACACCCTGCCCATCGGTGGCGGGAAGGCCACGCGCCTCACCAGCGGCATGGGTTTCGACGCCCAGCCGCGCTTCTCGCCCGACGGCAAGAAGGTCGTGTTCGTGTCCGACCGCTCCGGCGGCGAGAACGTCTGGATCCAGTCGCTGGACGGCAAGGACACCACGCAGGTGACGAAGGGCAACACCAACAGTTACGTGTCGCCGGAATGGACCCCGGACGGTGCGTACGTGGTGAGTTCGCGCGGTGGCGGCTTGGGCGGTGCGGCCAAACTGTGGATGTACAACGTGAACGGCGGCAACGGGTTGCCGCTTACCACCGAGCCCGTCCTGCCGCCCACGTTGAAGCTGCTGGGCGCCGCCTTCGGCAAGGACCCGCGCTACATGTGGTTTGCGGCGCGCACCGGCGACTGGCAGTACAACAGCATCGGCGCGCAGTTCCAGTTGCACGTGTGGGACAAGGAAACGGGCCGCGTATCGCAGATGACCACGCGCTTCGGCTCGGGCTTCCGCCCCACCCTGTCCCCCGATGGCAAGTATCTCGTGTACGGCACGCGCTTCGAGACGAAGACCGGCCTGCGCCTTCGCAACCTCGAGACGCAGCAGGAAGACTGGCTCGCGTTTCCCGTGCAGCGCGACGACACCGAGTCGCGCGCGCCGATGGATGCGTACCCGGGCTTCAGCTTCATGCCCGATTCGAAGTCGGTGGTTGTCTCGTACGGCGGTGAGATCTGGCGCGTGCCCGTCGACAAGTCCGCGGCCACCAAGATCCCGTTCGAAGCCGACGTGAAGCTCGAGATGGGACCCGAAGTGAAGTTCGCCTGGACGATCGATACCGCAGCCACGTTCGCGTCGCGTCAGGTGCGTGACATTCAGCCGTCGCCCGATGGCAAGCAGCTCGCGTTTTCGTCGCTGGGGCGTGTGCACGTGATGGCGCTGCCGGGTGGCGCGCCGGTGCGCGTGAGCAAGAGCAGCACCGGCGAGTTCGGCCCGGTGTGGTCGCCCGACGGCAAGTCGCTGGCGTGGGTCACGTGGGACGACGCGACGGGCGGGCAGATCGTGCGCGCGACGCTCGATGCGAAGAAGGGATGGACCACGCAAACGCTCACCACGTCGGCGGGGCTCTACACCGATTTGGCGTGGTCGCCGGCCGGCGATCGCCTCGTGGCCATGCGTGCCGCTGCGCGTGAAATGCAGGAAGCGGGCGCGGCGTTCTTTGGTCCGGCCGCCGCCGACATCGTGTGGCTACCGTCCACCGGTGGCGCGCTGTCGGTGATCATGCCGAGCGGCGGACTGGGGACGCCCCACTTCACGAAGGACGCAACGCGCATCTTCGCGTACGGGCGCGCCGGGCTGCAGTCGTTCCGCTGGGACGGCACGGACATCAAGACGCATCTCAAGGTTACGGGACCGCTGCCGCCGGGTGCGGGTGGCGAGTCAGGTGCCACCCCCGGGCTCGATGCGGCGCTCGTAGAGAAAGAGGCCGCGCACTACATCGGTGGCCGTGCGGCGCGCCCGGTGGGGATGGGGATGCATCTCGATCCCGCCGAGCCGTCGCCGCCGCAGCCGCCGCCGGCGTCGCTCGTGCTGATGGCACCGAGCGGTGATCAGGCGCTGGCGATGGTGGGGATGGACCTGTACGCGATCACCGTCGCGCAGACGGGCGCCACGGCGCCCACGGTAAACGTGGCGATGCCGGCCGCGGCGTCGGTGCCGGTGAAGAAGCTGAACACCATCGGCGGCGAGTTCCCCACGTGGAACAGCACTGGCCGTGTGGCGCACTGGGCGCTGGGCAACTCGGTGTGGTCGTACGATCTCGACCGCGCCAAGGTGGCCGAGGATTCGGCCAAGCTCGATGCCAAGCGTGTGGCGCGCGTGCGTGCTGACACCACCAAGGCCATCAAGGACAGCGTGGCGCGTGCCGATTCCATCAGCCGGGCGGAGAAGAAGAAGCCGCAGCCCGCGTATACCCCGGCCGAGATGAAGCTCACGGTCACGGCCTCGCGCGATCTGCCGCGAGGTGTGGCCGTGTTCCGTGGGGCGAAGGCGATCACGATGAAGGGGAAGGAGATCATCGAGAACGCCGACATCGTGGTGCGCGACAGCCGCATCGTGGCGATCGGCGCGCGCGGGACCGTGGCGATTCCGGCCGATGCCCAGCAGTTCGACGTGAGTGGCAAGGTGATCATGCCGGGTATGGTGGACACGCACTACCATCCGCAGTGGCTCACGCCGCAGATCCACAACACGCAGACGTGGCAGTATCTCGCCACGCTGGCCTACGGCACGACCACTACACGCGATCCGCAAACCGCGAGCACCGACTTCCTCGCGTATACCGATCGCGTGGAGTCGGGCGAGATGATCGGCCCTCGCATTTATACCACGGGCCCCGGCGTGTTCTCAGCGGAGCCGGTGCGCGACTACGCGCATGCGAAAGAGATCATGACGCGGTACGCGACGTACTACGACACGAAGACGCTCAAGATGTACATGAGCGGCAACCGTCAGCAGCGGCAGTGGCTGATCATGGCGGCAAAGGAGCTTGGCATCATGCCGACCACCGAGGGGGGCCTCGATCAGAAGCTCAACCTCACGCACGGCATCGACGGCTATCCGGGCATCGAGCACACGCTGCCGATCACGCCCAAGTTCGAAGACGTGTTCGAGTGGTACAAGGCCACGCAGGTGACCAACTCACCCACACTCATCGTGGAGTACGGCGGCCCGTTCGGTGAAGGGTGGTTCTACCAGACGGAAGATCTGCTCAACGACACGAAGCTCCGTCGCTTCACGCATCCTGTGGACTTCGACACCAAGGTGCGTCGGCGCGGCGCAGGGAACGCGCCCGGACCGGCGGGCTTCGCGGTGAAGGAGGAGTACGCGATGTGGCAGCATGGCGAGGACATTGCCAAGACCGTGGCGGCGGGCGGTCGCATTGGCGTGGGCAGTCACGGCCAGTTGCAGGGCCTCGGCATGCACTGGGAACTGTGGCTGATCCAGTCGGGCGGCCTCTCCACGCATGACGCGCTGCGCTCGGCGACCATCGTGGGCGCGGAAGCGATCGGACTGGGCAGCGAGATCGGTTCGCTGGAAGCAGGCAAGTTCGCGGACCTGATCGTGCTCGACCGCGATCCGTTGGCGAACATCCGCAACAGCAACAGCGTGTCGATGGTGATGGTGAACGGCCGCCTGTTCGACGGCAACACGCTGGACGAAGTGTATCCGCGCAAGAAGCCGCTGGTGCGTCAGCCGTGGACGTACACCGTGCCGACAGCGGCGGCGGGGATCCGGCAGTAGGCGGCGGATGATGCCGACGGGATCGCACTGAACCGATCACGCGGAGACGCGGAGAGCGCAGGGTACGCAGAGGGGACCGGTGTGGTTCTCTGCGACCTCTGCGCTCTCTGCGCCTCTGCGTGATCTTTTCTTAGGTCGGTCGCGTGACGCGTTCAGCGAGTGCTGCCAGCCGAGGCGTCAAGCTGCGTCGCGATATCCAGCAGCATCTCGTCGTTCCCGCGCGCCGCGACGAGCGACAGGCCGATCGGGCAGCCGTGCAGCGTACCGAAGGGCAGGGTGATCTGCGGCAGTCCGCCCAGTCCCGCCATGCACAGCATCGCCAGCGCCCGCTCGCGAAACGCCACCGTGTCGGCTGG
>JARIEX010000110.1 GCA_031127095.1 Gemmatimonadota bacterium | reverse complement strand
CCCTCGACCACGCCCGCCTCGCGCCCGACGCGTCCGTGGCCAGGGCGCGCGAGTTCTACGCGCAGATGGATCGGCGCCGGACCACGCGGCATTTCAGTACCGAGGCCGTCCCGCGGGAGCTGATCGAGCTGGCCATCCGGACCGCCGGTACGGCGCCGAGCGGCGCCCATCAGCAGCCGTGGACGTTCGTGGCGGTGGCCGATCCCGTGCTCAAGGCCGCCATGCGCGACGCGGCGGAGGCCGAGGAGCGGGCGTTCTATGCCGGCCGGGCCACCCCCGAGTGGCTCGAGGCGCTGGCGCCGCTGGGGACCGACGAGCACAAGCCGCATCTCACCGATGCGCCGTGGGTGGTCGTCCTGTTCCGGCAGTCCTTCGGGTATTTCCCCGACGGGGAAAAGCGAACGCACTTCTATACACAGGAATCGTGCGGCATCGCGGCTGGATTTTTCATCGCGGCCGTGCATGCCATGGGACTCGTGACCCTGACCCATACCCCCAGTCCCATGGGCTTCCTCGGGGAGCTGTTGCAGCGGCCGGCCAACGAGAAGGCGATGCTGGTGATGCCCGTGGGGTACCCGGCGGCGGACGCCAGCGTGCCCGACATTGCCCGGAAGCCGCTGGCCGATTTCGCCGTGTGGAAATAGCTGGCGCCCGTTGCGCCACGGCATCGTTCGTCAAAAGCGGACAGAGTGGCCCATCACTGGGCACTCTGTCCTGTTTTACGGTGAACGTCTTGCCCCAAGGGCCTCTTTGTCCGAGCATTAGCGCACGCTAAAGCCGAGCTTGCCGAGTGGTGCGCTCTGCGAAGGCCCCAAAGGGAGCTCACGACGCCGTGGCCACCATTCTTTGTCTCGGACTCGACTCGGCCGCGCGCGCCGGAGTCACTGCACTGCTCGAAGCACTCGGACACTCCGTGCTCAATGCGCCGGAGCTGCGGGATGTCCCCGCGATCGCGAGTCGCGTGGCGCCGATCAACCTCGTGGTCGTGCATGGCGACCGCTGGCGGCTCCCGGCCGACGCGCTCGACGGCATTGACTGGGGGAGCGGCATGCCGGCCGTGATCGTGATGACGGCCCGTGTGGCCCAGATTCCCAGCATTCCGCTGGCCGGTCATGTCGTCGTGAGCTACCTGAGCGAGCCCGTGGTGCCGACCACGCTGTTCTCCACGGTGCGGCTCACCCTCGAGCTGGCCGCGCTCCGGAGTGAAGTGCAGGCGCTGCGTGGTGTGCAGGAATTCGGGCGGCGAGATGAGGCGTTGGCCGCACCGGCGGCTGACGGACGGCGGGTGGCGGAGTCGATCGGCTTCGACCTCTCGAACGCGGAACGTCTGCTGATCGACGAAGCGCTGCGCGCCTCGCGTGGCAATCGCACGGTCGCGGCCCGGTTGCTCGGCATCCATGTGCGCACGCTGCGCCGCAAGCTTCGTCCGCAGGCGGCGCTGGCCGCGTCGTAACCGGGCGACGGACGTCGTGCGAGCATCGGGTATGGCGTCCGCGGCTGCTCCTGCTCCGCGCGTTGGTGTCGCGGTGATTGTCGTCCGCGACGGGCAGGTGCTCGTGGGACGCCGACGCAGCGCATCCCACGGCGACGACACATGGCAATTTCCTGGTGGACATCTGGAGTTCGGGGAAACCGTGGAGGCGTGCGCGGCCCGCGAAGTGGCAGAAGAAACCGGTCTCGTGGTCTCCACGGTCACGCGTGGCCCCTATACGAACGATGTGTTCGTCGGGGCGGGGAAGCACTATGTCACGCTGTTCGTGCTGGCGACGGCGCCCGAGCGAACGCCCGCCGTGATGGAGCCGGAGAAGTGCGCGGAATGGCGGTGGTGCGAGTGGGATGCGCTCCCCACGCCGTGCTTTCTGCCGATCGAGCATCTGCGCGCTACGGGGTATCGACCACCCGGCTGCTAGCGGGCGCGTACGCCGACGCGGCCCCGTCGCGATAGACCGGTTGGCCGCCGGTGTGTCCCACGTTGTAGCCAAAGCCGAAGACTGCCAGCGTGCCCGCCGCCGCTGCCACCCGGGCGGCCGATCCCACGCGCCCCGGTTTCCTTGGCCCGCAGGCCGCTGCCCAGCGTGAGCGCCAGCATCGCCGTGGCAACGCCCCACACCGGCAGCGCGCGCGCACCGCGCCCTAATAGATCTTCAGCTTCTCTAAGACGCCAAAGGTGTCATCGAGACGTTCAAATATGTCCTTGCTGTGCTTGATGGTTTTGCTGCGCATGTAGACACGAAGCCATTGCTTATAAATTCGCGTCTCATACTGGCCACGCACATCGGACATCGGGATCCCTTGCTGCAGCAAGTCCGCCAAAAACATGGCGCACTCAATGCCGAGTGAGATCGACTGAAAGTAGGGCGATCCGATGGCTGAGTCGCCCACTAAAAAGACAGAGCCCTTGGAAAAGGCATGCTGCCCTGCATCGGAATGGTCACCCGCGGGTTCCGCATGCCACGCACGATTGGTGGCGTTCCGCGCGTGATACAAGTTCAATGGGATGCGGATCACGTCAATGTCACCGATGACGTGACCGCCGGTCTCCGCATTGATCTGTTCGATGAATCGATCCATGGAGGTCGCGACGGCCGGAAACTGCTCGCGCAATAAGTCGCCCTTGCATTGCGGCGGCAACGCGGCAAAGTCCTCCGCCGAAACACTGATGATTCCGAACACATGGGTGACACCGGCGTCCCGGGCGATGCGATCGACAGCCGGGATAAACTTGTACTGACCATTCCCACGGTTCTTGTAGTATTTGCAGTACTCGTTGCACTGATAGGGCGCTGCGTACAAAAAAGTGACGTTGACCGCGTACTCCAACCGCAATGTGTAGGTGTTCCGCTCCGCTGAATTGGCCTCACCCGCTTGCGGGGGCACCAGATGGTTACGAAGTAACGAGTTGCACCCTGTGCAGTCGATCATGATGTCATCCGGCGCGACCATGGCCAGCGCCTGGTCCACGCTCACATTGCCCGAAATACGCTCCACAGGACTCGGCCCGCCCTGCTCGATCATGGCGCTTACGCCCTCCTCAATAATGTTGAGAGGACAAAACCCCTGACTCCATTCCTGAATCAAGGTGACGAGTTTGGGATCGATCGAACGCCGGGCGCGCAAGCCGGCTTCAAGCTCCGTCGCATCAAAGATAGCGGCGACGTTGTCTCCATCGACCTCATCGGCGGCGTACGCGGACAGCGAATCGGCAATCAGATACGGCGCGAGCTTGACCATCCGCGTACGCACATAGGTGGGTCGTTTTTCGTACACACGAATCGCGTACCCAGGCAGCGATTGCAGCATCGCGGCCATGACCAGCCCCACGGGGCCAGCGCCCAAAATGTGCACGCGTTGTGTCGCGCGCGCAGCGTCCAGTGACGTAGGAATTGACATCGGTAGCGCCGCTCCATGAACTGGTGGTTCTGTCGAATGGACAGTCGAAAATGGAGCGTGGGTGGACTCAGAGCACTCGTTGAGCTGGGCCGTTCAGCGCTACCCGGCGGAAGATAGCACACAGTGCGGCTCCACCCCCGCCGCGCGCAAAACCGATGAGGCTTCCTAGCTCATCCGGTGGAAAGTGCTGCTCGGCCCACGCGATCAACTGGTCAGCCGCTGTTTCAGTGATCACTGCTGCAGCGTCACGGGCGGGATAACACAGCGCCTCCAACATCCGCATCAGGTTCATCCACGTAAAGAGCACCAACGTTGGACTGGAAGCTCCGGCATAACGGGGCTGACGCATACCCTCAACCGCATCTGGCCAGCTGACATAGCGATTGCGACGGTCGTCGAAAAAAAACAGCCCACGCCTGTGATTGTACTCATCCGCATACACCATCTGTTGCGGGTGAATCTCGCAGACCGACACATCAGGCGTTTCCCCCGACTCATAAGGCAGGTTCAGCGCACAGACACAAAACCCACGCGCTTTGCGCTGCTGTAGTGTCAGCGGCGCAACCGTTCCGCCATCTGAAGCGGGCACGTCGGCGGCCGGCGTCATGGTCAAAATGCACTCCGGGTGAATGCTCGCACGATACACGTCAGGGTCGGCGAGCGTTGTTTGGCAGTTTATCGTACCGTGACGGTACAGTGCCGTGTCAGGCGGCGCCATGCTTCTTCGTGGATTGGAGCGGAATGCGCGGTCCCGGGCTCTGGAGACACCGTGCTCGGGTGTCCAGTCGGCGTCGGCGCTAGGCCATGGCCAGCGCACGGCGCACCTGCACAAGCAGCGAGGTGCGCGACGAACACATCATGGCCGCGCCCTGCTCAACGGGGACGCGATGCGGGACCGGCACCGCATACCGCGCAGTGCGAAGTCACACTGCGACGTCGCACTGCGCCTGCAATGCCGATCGAGCATCTGCGCGCTACGGGGTATCGACCAGCCGGCTGCTCGCGGGCACGTACGCCGACGCGGCCCCGTCGCGATAGACCAACTGGCCGCCGGTGTGGCCCACGTTGTAGCCGAAGCCGAATACCGCCAGCGTGCCCGCCGCCGCAGCCACCCGGGCGGCCGATCCCACGCGCCCCGGTACAAAGCCGGCGCCGGCGATCACGAGCACGACGCCCGTGGCCAGAACGAACGCATCGGCGGCTTCCTCGTGCTCGTGGATGGCCCGCTCGCCGACCACCTTCTCGACGGTGTCCTCCTCGTCTTCCCCGGTTTCCTTGGCCAGCAGGCCGCTGCCCAGCGTGAGCGCCAGCATCGCCGTGGCAACGCCCCACACCGGCCGCGCGCGCGCACCGCGCCGGATGGCGATCAGCGCCCCGAGGCCGAAGAGTGGGAGCAGCACCGTCATCGCGATCGGTAGATGGACGATCAGCGGGTGCAGCGGTGTGGGAAGGAGATTCACGGGAGCGCCTGACGACCGGGTGGTTGACGCCCGCGGAGGTAGCACACCCGTCTGCGGGGGACCTCGTCGCGGGGCACCGAGTGGCGGTGCACCCGGAATGTCGTCGGGGCCGCGCGGCTGACTGTCAGGTAAATGCCGTGGGGGCCTGGGGAAGGTCCCGGGCTCCGGACGGCGGCAGTCGTCGGGGGACAACGACTGCCGCGCACCGAACGGATGGTGCGGTGGTCCGTGCTGTTACTTGTGGCGGAACGTGATCCGGCCGCGGCTCAGGTCGTACGGCGAGACTTCCACCGTGACCTTGTCGCCAGCGAGGATGCGGATGCGGAACTTGCGCATCTTGCCGGCCATGGTGGCCAGCAGCGAGTGCCCGTTTTCGAGGTCGACCCGGAACATGGCACTGGGCAACACGTCCGACACGACTCCTTCGAACTCAATAGCGTCTTCCTTCATACAGCCTCCTTGGTCATACGCACGTCGTGCTAGGTTGCCGATCCGGTGTCGAGCGGCGCGTCCTGCATGAGGGCGTCGAGCGCGGTCCGGAGTTGATCGCTGCAGCGTCCGGCGAGCTCGAGGGACGCATAGCCTTCGCGTTCCAACGATTCCGGATGCCAATGCCACGTCGCTTCGCTGGTGGCGGATGGGAGACAGGTTTCTTCCCAGACCGACTGCGGGGTGGCCGGCACTTGCCGCCATCCGCGTCGTTCGGGGGCATGCTCACCGCGTGGTGCGATGACGCCACGCCACACAATGCATAACAACTGACCCGCTGCCGGAACATCGGTGCCGTTCCGCAGCCAGGCGACCGTGAGGGCCACCGGCCCGAGCTGGACGATGCAGCGCTCGGGGGAGAGCCGCGCCGTGGGCGCTTCGATGCCTGTTTCCACCGCCAACAGCTTTGCGGCGGCGACGAGCCCCTCGGAGAGCCGGGCAAACTCGCGCGTGCAGACGGCCTGCGCGCGATGGGAGGACAAAAAGGACGTTCGGGCAGCCGTGTCGCGCGGATCGAATGCGCGTTCGGCGGGAGCGCTGTCTATCATGCGTGGTTCCCGGAAAGAGGGGACAACGCCGAAGCGCCGTGTGGCGGACAGAGGTCCGGGCACACGGCGCTTCGGAACGTCAGGTGTGGATCGCGCGAGGCGATGCACTCATGACGAAAGGGCAAACTGCCCGAATCAGCGACCCATCCGCGTGACGTTCTCAGCGGCCGGACCCTTCTGGCCCTGCACGATGTCGAACTCAACGGTCTCGCCTTCGGTCAGCGACTTGAAGCCGCCGCCCTGGATGGCGGAATGGTGAACGAAGCAATCCTTCTGTCCGTTCGCGGGGGTGATGAAGCCGAAGCCCTTGGCGTCGTTGAACCACTTGACGGTGCCGGTCGTACGCATCGCGATACTCCTGTTTCTGATATGGTGCTGGTGTCAGTCGGAGCACGCGGACAGACGAGCCGATGCAGAACGGAACCAACCACCTGGTACTCGTGATCTACCTCACGACGGTCGCCACCACTCGGTGGCTACGGTGCGAACAAAAAACGGACCCGCTCGATTTGGCAGGCCCGTTTCTGTCGGAACATGTCCATACGCCGAGGCGCATGCATCGCTTCCGTGAATGTACAGGGTCCACCCCGAAAACGCAAACACCACCCGCGAAATATTTTTTGCCGGGGCACCACGTACCTCGTTACCATGTCGCGACTTGCCTCCATCCCCGAGTCGCCGCCGCCGGCCGCCGGCCGCCGCCACCGGCCGCCGCCGCCGGCCGCCGCCGCGGGCCGCGACCCGCGTGCCGTTGGCCGGACGGGTGGGGTATACTCCGCCATGACACGAATTTCCCGGGATCGAGACGATGTCCACATTGCGCTGCTGCGCGGCGTCAATGTGGGGGGCGCCAAGCAGGTGAAGATGCTGGAGCTGCGCGAGCTCGCGCGGCGGCTGGGCTTCGGGACCCCCCGGACCCTGCTCACCAGCGGCAACCTGGTATACGCCGCCCATGGGACCCCCGCCGCGGACGCGGCCGTCGCGCTCGAGCAAGGGATCCAGCAATCGTTGAAAGTGTCCGCGCGCGTGGTTGTGGTCACGGCGGTGGAGCTCGATCAGATCATCGACGACAACCCGTTCGACGACGAGGACATCGACCCCAGCCGCCTGTTCGTGTCGGTGTGGCGCGATCCCTACGACCGCGCCGCGCTGCTGCCGCTGCTGGAGCAGACGTGGGGCGACGAACGCCTCCACCTCGGCGCGCGCGCGGCCTACCAGTACGCCCCCGACGGCGCGGCGCACAGCGACCTCGTGGCGGCCGTGGCCGACCAGCTGGGCGATCGCGTGACGGCCCGCAACTGGAACACGATCGGCAAGCTGCCGTCGCTCGTCGAGGATGTCGCGGCGGCGGCCAACGACGACGAATAGGCCGTGACCGGGCGTGTGCTCGGCGCGCTCCTGCTGGTGGTCAGCGTGCTGGGCGGGAGTGCGTGCGGGGGGCGTGATGGCGCACGCGAGGATGCGCGGACCGCGGACGACGAGGCGGCCGTGCAACGCGTGGCACTGATCACGCTGTTCGTCACGCGTGAGCACGCACGGCAACTGGTGTTCTGGAACGACCGCCTCCACCTGTCACCAACGCTGCGCCTGCTGCGTGACGCGGGAGTGCCACTGGTGGCGCAGACGGCTGACACCGCCGCGCTGAGGCTGCCGATGCCGGTGCACCTCGAGAGCCTGACCTCGCTGGAGGCGCACTTTCGGCGATATCCCGACGGCTGGGAGGCGTGGTTTCGCCGGTACCCGGGGAGCAGTGGCCTGGTGGCACTGACCCGGCCCACGTGGCTCCCCGCCGCCGCCGACGGGAGCGCGCGCGCCGCGTTGGTGGTGGGGCGCACCTGCGGCGAGCACTGCCACTCGGCATGGCGCCTCACGCTGGCTCGGCACCCCGGCGCACCGTGGCGCTCGGTGTCCGTGGTGCCCATCGCGCTGCCCCGCGACTGAACAGGACGGGTAGCGCCTCCCACGCCCGTTCGGCAGTATACCAACCGCGGGATGCGCGCGGGCGTTGCCGTCCCGTGCCCATCCGTTTCGCTCCCACTTTGTGCAGCCGAGGCACGCGTGCTGAAAACCGTTGGCATCATCCTCGCCGTGCTGCTGGCCGCGCTGCTGCTCATGGCGTCGCGGCAGCCGGATTCGTTTCTGGTGGAGCGTACCGTGGTCATTGCGGCGGCACCGGAGGTGATCTATTCCACGATTGCCGACCTGCACCAGTGGAACCGCTGGTCGCCATACGAGAAGCTCGATCCGCAAATGAAGAAGGTGTTCAACGGCACCCCCGGCGCCGCCGGCGCGAGCTACTACTGGAACGGCAACAGTCAGGCCGGCGAGGGCACGATCACCGTGCGTGAGCTGATGCCGCCGTCGAAGATCACGATGCAGCTGGACATGCTGAAGCCGATCGAGGGACACAACGTGATCGAGTTCAATCTCGAGCCCACGGACGGTGGCACGCGTGTCACGTGGTCCATGCGTGGTGCGAATTCGTATCTGTCCAAGGTCGCCGGGCTCTTCATGAATCTGGACACGATGATCGGCAAGGACTTCGAAGACGGACTGGCCTCGCTCAAGTCGAACGTGGAGACGAAATGAAGGCGCTGGGCACTGCGTGCGCGGGCTACCTCGTGCTGTTCGTGGTCCTCTTCACCACGCTCACCGCGATGTACTTCGGGCTGGGCAGTGAGCGCACGTTCCTTCCCGGCAGCTACGCCGTCACGCCGTTGTGGATCGCGGTGTTCTGCTTCTTCCAGTTCGACGCTGGACTCGTGGCCGGCGTTGTCGTGTCCAAGCTGTCGCGCGATCGACAGGTGCCGTTTGTGTTGGCGGCGATGACGATGGGCCTCGGCATCGTCATGGCGCTGCCGGCGGTGCTGGGCACGGTGCCCGACGCCGGACCACGCATCGGATCGCTCACCAACATGGACGCGATGATGCAGGCGCAGACTCCGGTGTGGATTCAGCTGATCGCGCCCGCACTGGCGGCGCTTGGCGTGACCGTCGGATCGATGCTCCGGTCGCTCGCCGGACGCCGCCGCCCGTGAGCGGGCATGCGGCATCGCTGTGGGCGTCCGACCACGACGACCGGTGGTCCGGCGCGCTGGCGGGGTACGACGCGGCCATCGCCGCCGTGCCATCGGGGAGGCTCGTGGAGCACGATACGTGGTACCGCACCGTGTTGCCGTCGCTGATCGCGTCGCGCGCGTCGGGCTACGTGCAGCATGACGAAATGGTGCGGATCACCGAGTGGAAGATGGCGCGCGGCGTGTGGCGCGCCCCCAATCTCGTGCTGGTGCGGAACAACACGCCGGAGGCGGTGGTGAACGCGAGCCGGTCGGCCGCCGAGCAGATCCCGCACCCCACGAAGCCAGTGACGGCGCTCGTGGTGCTCAAGGGTGTCGGTGCCGCCACGGCCTCGGCGTTGCTGGCCGTCATGGCGCCTGCGGTCTACCCGTTCTTTGATGAAGACGTGGCGGCACAGGTGCCGCAGCTTGGGCCGGTGGCGTGGACGAACGGCTACTACGCCAAGTACGCGACGGCCCTGCGCGAGCGCTCGGCGCAGTTATCGGCGCTGTTCGGCCGCGCGTTTACCCCGGTGATGGTGGAGCGCGCCCTCTGGGCGGCACGCGGCAGCGCGACGCCGGCGGTGATCGCGTGACGCCGGCTGACGTGACGCACGCCGATATGACGCACGCCGATATGACGCACGCCGACGTGGTGATCTGCGGCGCCGGCATTGCGGGCATCGCGACGGCGCACGCGCTGGCGGTCACGCACGGCGTGCGCCGTGTGGTGCTGGTGGACGAGCGCCCGCCGCTCACGCTCACGAGTGACAAGAGCACCGAAGCGTATCGCAACTGGTGGCCGGGTCCCGACGATGCGATGGTGCGGCTGATCAACCGCAGCATCGATCTGCTGGAGCAGTGGTCGGAGGCGAGCGACGATCGCTTCGGCCTGAACCGGCGTGGGTACCTATACGCTACGCGCGACGTGGACACGGCGGCGCGGTTCGTGGCGGATGCCGAGCGGGCGAGTGCGCAGGGGGCCGGCGCGGTGCGCACGTATCGCTCAGCGGCCGACGCTGCGGCCTATCAGCGCAGTCCGCATCGCGGGTTCCGCGGGGTTCCCGAGGGAGCGGACTTGTTTCTCGACCGCGAGGCGATCCGCGAGCACTTCCCATGGTTGCACCACGACATCGTGGCGGTGCTGCACGCGCGTCGGTGCGGATGGTTTAGCGGCCAGCAGCTGGGCGTGTATCTGCTGGACGAAGCACGCGCGGCCGGTGTGCAGCTGGTGAGTGGACGCGTGGAGTGCGTGCGGCAGGAATCGGGCGGCGTGGAGGCGGTGGAGGTGGCCTGCACCGACGGCACCACGAGACGCATTGCCACGCCGGTGTTCGTGAACGCGGCCGGCCCGTATGCGGCGCAGGTCGGTGCGCTGGCGGGGGCCGATCTGCCGCTCTTCTCGGAGGCGCACTACAAGATCGCGATCGAGGATACCGCTGGTGTGATCGATCGTGACACCGGGCTGGTGATTCTCGACGACGCGCAGTCGTTGGAGTGGAGCGACGAGGAGCGCGAGGAACTCGCGGCGGACGAGGCCACACGCTGGCTCACCGAGCCGATGCCGGCGGGGATTCATCTGCGACCGGAAGGCTACGGGGCGAGTCGCACGGTGCTGATGCTGTGGGATTATCACAGCGCGCACCGGTTCAGTGCGCCGGCGTTTCCGATGCCCGACGATGCGCTCTATCCCGAGCTGGTGCTGCGTGGCATGACGTCACTGGCGCCCGGGCTCGCGGCGTATCTCGAGCGGTTGCCGCACGCGTATGTGGATGGCGGGTACTACACCAAGACGGCCGAGAACCGTCCGTTGGTGGGGCCCAGTGGTGCGCGCGGCGCGTATGTCTGCGCCGCGTTCTCGGGGTTCGGTCTCATGGCCGCGCCGGCGTGCGCCGAGTTACTGGCGGCGCAGATTGTCGGTGCCGTGCGGCCGGACTACGAGCGGGCGTTTCTGCCCACGCGGTACGATGATCCCGCGTACGTGGCGCAGTTGGCGACCTGGGGGAGCACGGGACAGCTGTAGCGGGTGGCGTGGCCTACGGCCGCGGTGTGTACCGCTTGACCTGCTCCTC
>JARIEX010000109.1 GCA_031127095.1 Gemmatimonadota bacterium | reverse complement strand
GACCAACCGCAGTCGGTCCAGCGCCGAATCACTTACTAATCAACAGATTTGATATCTCGCTGCAGCCCTGAAGAAGCCGCAGGTCAGTGATACCGTCCCGCACATCCATCGATCTCGAACTTCGATTGTCAAACAGCGACCCTTCTTCCCTGCTATGTGAGCGCAACCGCTTGCGGTTGCGTCAGTTACTCTGTTTCGTTTCGCCGCCATTTAGGTGGCAGCCTTTCATTCTACTTAGCCGGACCGAGGAAGTCAACCCCGTTTTCCCGATCTGCTCGGCGCATTCCTGAGCGCCAACTCCCGCTGATCCGGGTTTCCTTGCCTGGCCATCCAACCATGCTACGACCGCTAAGATACCGCGGGGTAGAAAGTATGTTGAACTTGACGTACGAGCGCAAGCCCAAATTCTCACTTTCTTGTCGTTCAGCGCAAAAATATGACGCACCGCTGCTGAACAACCCACCTAAAAACGAAAGCGGCCGCGAGAAGCGGCCGCTGCATTCCGATGCCTATCGCATCGGAGAGGTCCTGGATAACCCAGGCAGTGTCCAGTAGAGCACTCGTGTACGGTCGATGCAACGATGAGCGTGTACGCATGATCCGCATGGCGGACCTGACAGACGACATCACCAGCAACCAACAGACCAAGACCCAACCAGCCTGACAACATCGACAGCGTCAAGACGACCACCGCCATGCCGAACCCCGGAACGCACCCGAGAACCGCCTCGAGCACTTGCAACGTTCCGCCAACTCGTACACCTCCGATCGTAAGACCGCAGGCCCTACACAGTGCACCCTCTAGGACTCGAACCTAGAACCTACTGATTAAGAGTCAGCTGCTCTACCATTGAGCTAAGGGTGCGGCCCAAACAACCAAACCGCTGATGGAGCCTGTTCACGCGCCAGGAGGGACTCGAACCCCCGACCAACAGCTTAGAAGGCTGCCGCTCTATCCATCTGAGCTACTGGCGCCTGCCCTGCCGCTGGACCCCCGGACGGGGTCCCGCACGTCACGCTACTCCGATACTGGTCCAACTTCCATGTCGAGCTGTGAGATCGGGGCGGCCGGATTCGAACCGGCGACCTCCTGCTCCCAAAGCAGGCGCGATACCGGGCTACGCTACGCCCCGCAGATCATTGGCCGCGTATGTTATCCCGGTGATACGCCGAGGTCAACCGGCGACCAACAAATTTCGCGCCATTCAGCGCGCGTCGATGCCCCGCACGTTCGCATCGCGTTTCCGCAACAGGGCCGGTCACACGGTAGCCAGCATCACCGTGCGCACCAGCGGGTCGAGCAAGAGCGCGTGGAACGCCCGCCCACGGTGACTCACCCCAGCCTTGTCGTCGCGCGAGACCTCGGCGAAGGTGGCACCGAGGTCGTCCGAGAAGAAGTACGGGTCATATCCAAAACCACCCGTGCCACGCGCTTCCTCGAGCACGGTACCCGCGGTATGCGCGCGGACGACCCGCTCACCGCGGAACGCGCGAGGGTGCCCTTCGTGAACGGATGCGTCATCGCCTGTGGAGACACCCGGCCACACACACGCGGCGGCGCACTCATAGCGCGCGACGCGCGAAGACTGTCCAGCCGATGCGGCATCACGCAGCGCCCGCTGCAACAGGGCATTGTTCTCCTCGTCCAATGCCGCGCCCGTCAGGTCGGTCCGGCCCGACCAGCGCTTACTCTGCACACCGGGGCGCCCACCAAGCGCATCGACGACCAGCCCCGAATCGTCCGCAAGCACCACGAGTCCGGTGCGCTCCGCAAAATACCGCGCCTTGGCGAGTGCATTCTCCTCGAACGTGTCAAAGATCTCGAGCGCATCCTCGGCCTGCTCTTCTGCCAGACCAAGATCGGCAAGCGTCACGACTCGCACACCGAGCCCGGCCAGCATGGGGACCAACTCGTTCAGCTTGCCCGCGCTCCGCGTCGCCAGCACGACCGGCATCCCATCGACATCCCCGGTCGTCGAGCGTGTCATCGCACCATCGGAAACGGCTCCGCCAGTACAGCGCGCTGCATGCGATCAAGGGTCTCGATCCCGCTCACGGCAATACCGAGCAGTGCATCGAGTTGCTCGCGAGCAAACGTTCCATGTTCACCGGTCCCCTGCACCTCCACGAACCGCCCTTCCGAACTCATGACGACGTTCATATCCACGCCGGCCCGCACGTCCTCGTCGTAATTGAGGTCGAGGCGCGGCTCGTCATCGATCAGCCCGATGCTGATGGCGGCCACGCGACGCCGCACGGGGGTCTGCGACAGCCGTCCCGTCTCGAGCATCCACGTGAACGCGTCCTGCACGGCGATGCACGCGCCCGTGATGGCCGCGGTGCGGGTCCCACCGTCCGCCTGCAGCACATCACAATCGACTTTCACCGTGAACTCCCCGAAACGAAAGTCGTCGAGCATCGCTCGGACACTTCGGCCGATGAGCCGCTGAATCTCCTGGGTGCGTCCACCGATTTGTTGCCGCTCGCGCGACGAGCGCGTGCGCGTGGCACGCGGCAGCATCGAGTACTCTGCGGTCACCCACCCTTCACCGCTGCCGCGGCGCCAGCCCGGCACGCCGGTTTCCACCGACGCCGAACAGAGCACGCGCGTCTCGCCGAACGCGATGAGACATGAGCCCTCGGCATAGGGGACCGCCCCGCGCTCCATGGTGACCACGCGCATGGCGTCGTTAGCGCGCCCGATACGGGCGACCCGACCGGCTGCATCAGCAGCGGTCACTTCTGATCCGTTCACAACAGCGTCAGACACGCAGTTTCTCGATGGTGGAAGTGGTGGATTGGCCGTCGACGAGCGGTACGACAACGACGCGGCCGCCCCGTGCCGTCACGATATCAGCCCCGACGATGGTATCCGGTGCGTAATCGCCGCCCTTGACGATCACGTCGGGTACGATGCCGCGCACGAGCACGATGGGCGTGTCCTCCTCGAAGACCACGACCGCATCGACGGCCTCGAGGCCGGCCAACACGAGGGCACGTTCGTCGGCAGTCCGCACAGGACGCGTGGGTCCCTTGAGCCGGCGCACGGAGGCATCGCTATTCACGCCGACGACGAGCGCCACGCCCTCGCGGCGCGCCGTGTCGAGCACTTGGACGTGACCGGGATGCAGGAGATCGAACACGCCGTTGGTGAAGACCACAGGCCCCTGCACCGTTTCGCGCCACACGATCGCGTCGGCGAGCGTCATGATCTTGGCCGAGGGTACGCGCGGCGCGGACATGGTCACCATTGCGACTGGACCCCTTCGACGAGGTCGGTGATCAAACTCTCGAGCGCATTCTTGCGTCCGAGGGCTTCCCCTCCCTCCGCATACTGTCCCTCGCGCTGCAGGGCGCTCTGCTTGAAGAGCGTGCGCCCGGTGGTCTGATCGATAATCTCGACATCGAGCACAATCTGCAGGCGACGCCGCGTCGAGGTCGTTGTTCGTCCGTCGGCACTGACGCCCGCAGGGAGATCGACCTCGTATTTGACGACGGTCCCCCGCACGACGACATCCGCCCGCGCCTCCGGGGCCTCGCGGAGATTGAGCCGCTCGCGCATGGCCTGACGGAGCTGCTCGAAGACTTCGCGCTGGAGTTCCGGCACGGCCGTCTGATTGTCGAACGGCTGAATCGCGACAGTTTTGAGTTGCTTGGGCAACCCACCGCCGCCGGAAAATCCGTAGCAGCCGGCGAGCCACAGTGCCCCCAGCAACAGCGCCGGGACACCGCGCGCGGCGCGCGCGAGCCTACGGGCGACGCCAGATGGCATCATCGAATCCCTCAACAGACGTGGTGTCGGTCACGGCAATGGCCAAACGCCGCTTGCCCCGTTCATGAACATACTGCAGTTGCCACTGGCCGTCGGCTCCACGCCGCCGCGACATCCACTCGATCACCTTCCCCCCTTCGATCCGCTCGGCCCGCGCCAACGTGGTCCCGCTGAAGGCGAGGCGCCACGCGCGCCCATCAGCCCCCGAGGCATCCTGCCCCTGCAGTGCTCCAAGGTCGACCCGCAGGGTGTCCACATCGATGCGGGCCACCGTATCGCGCGTGGGCGGCAAAGCGAGCCGTCCCAAACTGGCCCAGAGCAGCGGTGTCGGTGGCAGCAGGCGCCGGACGAGGTCGATTCCGGGAACGAGCAGACTGTCGCCGAGCAGGATGGCGTAGCCACCCGCCATGCCGTTGCGAAGAAAAAAATCGAGACGCGCCCGGTCGGGACGCTGCATGCGCACGGCGCCGTCGCCATTCGCCTCGAACGTCTCGTCCTTGTACGTCCACGTAAAGCGCAGCAACTGCGGCTGCGCCGGCAGGCCAGTGGGCGGCAGCAGTGCCCGCGTGGGCAGCCCCACCAGCGGCCGCGCCAACGGTGCGCAGGCGGCCATGGTGAGGCACGCGACACCCACCCCCTGCCTCATCCGACGGCGCCACCCGAGTGGGCCAAAGACCGAGGAAACAACACAACGCATGATCACCGCGCTATTGGATGCGGATACGCAGCATGCGATCGCCCTGCACGATGGCATCCATCACGTCGAATCCGGACAGAATCCGCCCGAACACCGTGTACGCCCCATCGAGGTGCGGCTGGCTGGCGTGACAGAGATAATACTGGCTGCCTCCGGTATCAGGGCCCGACGTGGCCAGACCGAGACAACCGCGCTCGTGCCGCAGCCGCGAAAAGCTCTCACGCAAGGCAAACCCTGGGCCGCCGGTCCCGTCACCGCGCGGATCGCCGTCCTGCACTACGAAGTTCGGTACCACGCGATGGAAGACCGTGTTCCGGTAGAACCCGTCGTCAGCCAAACGGACGAAGGCATCGACGACCAGCGGCGCCTCGTAGCCGAACAGTTCGAGCGTGACGCTTCCGCGTTCGGTTTCGATGACCGCGAGCGGTCGGCGAGCGCCGGGCGCGCCCCACAGTCGGACCAGTCGCTCGTAGTCCTCGATCGGCCGGCCGGTTGGCACGGAATCCACGACGTTGCGGCGCGCCGTGGGCGCGGAGGCACCGGCCACCGTGGTCAGCCGCTGGGCGAGCGACTGCGCGATCCCGCGCACCACCGAATCCCGATCGCTGCGAGCGCGATCGGCGAGGGCGCGCATCCGGGTCACGATCTGCGCATCGCCGCTCGTGCCGAGGCGCTGCAGCACCGCGGCCCGCACACGGGGGTCATCGTCGGCGGCGAAGGCCTCGGCTACTGCCACCCGGTCACTGTCGGCAGTCCGCGCGCGGCCTTCGATCGCGGCCAAGCGGTAGCGCCAGTCGGCCCGCGTCTCCCACCCGCGCGCTTCGGCATCGAACAGCGGCAAGCCAAGGCGACGCACCTGCGCGAGCAGCTGGCGGCGCACGGTGAGCAGCGTATCCCCGTCCCACGCTTGTCTCCACCGCAGGGTATCGCGCGCGAAGACGACGCTGAGACTTTCCGCTGCCGCGACGCGCACGTTCGCGACGCTATCGCGCAATGCCGCGGTGACCTCCTTTACGGCCGAGGGGCCGAACGTGGCGAGCGACCGTGCGGCATTCACCCGCACGCGCCAATCCGCGTCGGCCACGAGGGAGCGCAGCGCGTCATGCGAGGGGTCGGCGAGCGAATCCCCAACGGTGGAGCGCGTGAGGGCGCGCGCGACGTGCTGACGCACCTCGTCATCGGCGTGGGCGCGCACCGTGAGGAGCGCGCGAACGCCCGACGCAGCACGCAGTCGGCCGATCACGTAGGCCGCCGACCGGACCACTTCGGCCGACGAATCGGCCAGCCACGGGGCCACGAGCGGAATCGGCGCGGGCCGCAGCTTTACGGTGGCCAGCACGAGGGCGGCACGCACGGGCGCGCTCCGGATGGCCGCCGTGCTCGCGCGCAGCGGACTGCCCATCCCCTCGCCCAACGCCACGGTGAGGACGGTGCGCGCCGGCTCACCGATCTCACCCAGCGCCCAAGCCGCCTCGCGGGCCACCGCGTCCGGCGCGCCGCCAATGGCGCGCGCCAGCGACGCGACGGCCTGCGTATCCTTGGCGACGCCGATGGCGAAGGCGGCATTGGCCGCGATGAGGGTATCGCCGTCGGTGAGGAGGCGGCGCAACTGCGGGAAACGGGCCCGGAGGCGTAGCTGCCCGATGGCCAGCGCCGCGCGCGCCCGTCGCCGCGCATCGCCATCGGCCAGCAGTGAGTCGACGAGCGCGGTATCGGGGCGTCGCGTGTCGAGCATCGCGAGCAGCCGCGCATCACGACGCACGTCCGTGTCCGACGGCTGCGGCATACTCTCCAGCACGCGCCCGCGGTTCCCCGGCCCACCGGTGGCGCAGGCCGTGACCATCGAGACACCGATCAGCAGCGCGCGGACCGCGAGGCGACGGTCAGCGCGCATCAGTGGCCGGCGTAATCGCCGCCTCCAGCATCCGACGGAGCGCCCCCGGCAGCGCGGCCAGGCGCCCCGACGCATCGAGCGAGACCAAGGCGGTGGTCGCCGTCACGAGCAGGGCGCCCGTGTCGGCGCGGACGATGCGGTAGGTGAACTCCATGGCCCGCGAGCCGGCTTTCGTGAGCCGCGTGACGACCCGAATGGGGTCGTCGTAGCGCGCTGAGGCGTGAAACCGCATGGCCACATCAGAAACCGCCAGCTTGACGCCGTCGCGTTCGAGGTCTGCGTATGAGGTGCCCAGCGCACGGATGAAATCCGTCCGCCCGATTTCACACCAGACGAGATAGTTCGCGTGATAGACCACGCCCATCTGGTCGGTCTCCGCGTAGCGCACGAGCAGGTCGGAACGAGTTTCGGAAGACATAGCAGGCGTTGGAGACACCGGGATCAGCCGACAGAATCGGAAGACCGGAAGATGCCCGCTCCCGCGACGGGCGCCAAGCGCCGGCCCCGGGCGTTTGTGAGGGCGCGGCGGACGGGTTAAACTGCCGAGGTGCTTCCCACTCCCTGTCAGGTCATCGGCGATGCGCATCTTGGCGTCGCGTCGCCGGATGCTGAGCGCTCCCTCCTGCGCGTCATCCGCGACGTGCCGGACGGCAGCCGCTCCCTGGTGATCATGGGCGACCTGTTCGATTTCTGGTTCGCGTGGCGTCACGCGATGCCGAGAACAGGATTCCGCGTGCTGGCCGCGCTGGCGGATCTGCATGATGCCGGCATTCCGGTGCTGTGGATCGGCGGGAACCACGACTGTTGGGGTGGCGAGGCGCTCAGAGCGGAAACCGGCGCGGATTATACCCTGGAGCCGTGGCAAGGGCAGATCGGCGCGTGGCGGGTGCTGCTGGCCCACGGCGACGGGCTGCGCGAGGTCGAGGACGCGCCGTATCGACGACTGCGGCGGGTGCTGCGCCATCCGCTGGCGATCCGCGCCTTCGGGATGCTCCACCCGAATCTGGCCTCACGGGTTGCCTTGGCCTCGTCGCACACGAGCCGCACCCGCCGAGCCGGTGACGAGGGGCGCGGGCTGCTTGCCGTCGGGTCGCGGGCTCTCAGCGCCACTGACGGCCCCGAGTTGGTGATTCACGGACACTCGCATGTGCCGATGCTGGTCCGAGCCGGGCGCGGGTGGTACGGGAACGCCGGGGCGTGGTATCTCGACCAGCAGTATTTGCGCATCGAGGACGACCGGATCACCCGGCGCGCGTGGAGCGCCTCAGGGGAACACGTGGTGCTCGACGTGGGCGAGCGGCCCGTCGAGGCACCGCCGCCCGCGTGAGAGGACGTGTTGCGGTGCATCGGAGGCGATGACCAGCGGCACCACGAGCGGACCGGCCGTGCTCAAGCCCCGCGCGTCGGGGGCCAGCCGCTGGATGGCGCGCGGACGCGCCGTGGTGCCCGCTCAGAAGCGAACGGTGGCGACGAACAGTGCGCCCGACGGTCGGGGCACGGCGGTGAGCTGGACCGGCACATCCCAGAGTTGGGCCGCCACGAAGGCATCGGCACCGGCAAACAGGTGATTGAAGCCGATGACCGCGAGCCAATCCTCCACGTGCAGGCGGCGCGTGCGGACGAGATCGGCCGTGTAGCGGTTGGTGAACACGCCGTTCTTCACGAGCGTGCTTCCGGACAGCACATACTGCGCGGGAAGCGTATCGACCTGGTACCGACGGGCTTCCCGCAGGTCGAGCTGACTGCGCCGCACCATGACGACGGCGGCAAGTTCGACACTGGCGAAGAGGGCTCCCGACGTGCCCCGATCGAGGCGCGACTGCCCCACTCCGGGCAACAGGGCGGAGAGGATGAACGCGCGCTTGGGTGTGACCGGCGGCGTGAAACGCCCACGCGTCGCCGACGACGTACGCGCGGCAACCGGCGTACGGACGGCGGCCGGCACGCTGTCGCGCTGCTGCGCGTGCACGGGCATGCCCGTGAGCGCCATCAGGGTCAGCGCCACGAGCGGGCGCGAGAGCGTGAGCGGCATTCCGGTGGTACTCCTCAGCGACCCGGGAGAGCCGCGACGAGCTCGATCTCGACACTGACGTTGCGCGGCAGTCCGGCAACGGCCACGGTGGAGCGTGCCGGACGCGCGTCGCCGAACACGCGCGCGTAGACGGCGTTCATCGCCGCGAAATCGTCCATGGTGCGCAGGAAGACCGTGGTTTTGACGACCTCGGCCCACGTGACGCCGGCTTCCGCGAGGACGGCGGCAAGGTTGGAGAGCACCAGTTCCGTCTGCGCCGAGACGTCACCGGTCTCGATTTCCATCGTGACCGGATGCAACGGAATCTGTCCGGCCGTGAAGAGAAACCCATTGGCGCGCACGGCCTGCGCGTAGGGGCCGATGGCCTTCGGCGCGTGGTCCGTGTGCAGCGTTTCGATCGACATGACAGTGGGGGGTGCGGGTGAAAGGATCGGTGCCGCGGTCAGTCCGCCGCACGCGGTGAACAGATGGCGTCCGGCAGCGCAAAGAGGCGTTGCGTGTTCCCGACCGTCGTGACGCCAAGCCAGTCGGGATCCTGTCCGCGGACGTCCGCCAGGCGCGCGAGGGTGAGAGCCACGAGGGCGGACTCATTTCGCTTGCCGCGATGCGGCACGGGGGCAAGATAGGGCGCGTCCGACTCCACGAGGAGTCGGTCGTCGGGGACGATGCGCAGCAGCGCGAGGTCCGTCCAGCTACGAAAGGTGATGATCCCGCTGAACGAGACGTACCACCCCGCGGCGAGCGCCACCTCGGCGAGCGCCACGGATCCGGTAAAACAGTGCAGGACGCCGATTACGCGCGCCGCTGCGGCCCGATCGAGAAACGCGAGGGTATCGGTCTCGGCGTCGCGTGTGTGCAGCACGAGGGGCCGCTGCAGTTCGGCCGCGAGGTCCAGCTGGGCATGCAGCGCATGCAGCTGCCGGTCCCGCGGCGTGTGTGTGTACGTCGCATCCAGCCCGCACTCGCCGACCGCCACGGCACCGCCGGCCACGGCGTCACGGATGGCCTGTGGATCGGTTTGGTCGTCCCAGGCGGCGGCATCGTACGGGTGGACACCCGCGGTATGGAAGACGAACCCCGGGTGCCGCGCCGCCAGCGCCTGCGCACGCCGCGCCGTCGCGGCCGACTCGCCGATACAGACAAGGGCCCGCGCACCAGCTGCGCGGGCCCGCTGGATCACCGCGTCCGCTTCATCAGCGAACGCGGGATCGGCCAGATGGACGTGACTATCGGCAAAGTCCGCCACGAGCCTTACCGCGCGGCGAGTCGCTCCGACTTCCGCGCACGACCAGCGTCCGAGGCGTCGTTGCCGGCGTTGACGGCGCGGCTGGTCGAGTCGGAGGTGGTACGGGGATACTTGGACTCGATCCAGAGCAGGATCGGACCAGCCACGTAGATCGAGGAGAAGGTGGCCACGAAGACACCGAACGCCATGACCCATGCGAACGGCCGGATGACTTCACCCGCGATGAAAAGCAGCGCGAGGGTGGACGCCAGCGTTGTCGCGTGCGTCATGATCGAACGCGGCAACGTTTCGTTGATGGCGCGGTCGAGGACCTTGGCGAGGGTCTCTCCTTTGGCGCGCTTCTTGAGGTCTTCGCGAACACGGTCGAAGATGATGATCGTGTCGTTGGCGGAGTATCCGAGCAGCGTCAGGATGGCCGCGACAACCGTCAGCGACACCTCAAGATCGAACATCTTGATGAACGCGAACGTGACCAGGATGTCGTGCGCCGTGGAGAGCACGGCGGCAGCACCGAAACGCCAGTCGAAGCGGATCGCGAGATAGATCAGCGTGAAGAGCGACGCGATCAGCATCGCCGTAAACGCGCCTGAGCGCAGTTCACTGCCGACCTTCGGACCGACCGCTTCCGTGCGGACGATGGTGACGTTGCCCTCTCCGAACTTCTTCTCGAGCGCCGCGGCGATCGACTTGGAGATGCCTTCCGCGCCGGCGGCCTGCGCTTCGACCTGCTTCTCGTCACGGGCACGAATGGTGTATTCGGTGGCCGTGCCGAACTGCTGGATCTCGCTGCCCGTAATGCCGGCTTCGTCGAGCGTGCTACGCACGACGGCGACGTCGGGCGCCTGCTTGAACTGCACCTGCATGAGCGTGCCGCCAGTGAACTCGATACTGTAGTTGACACCGCCGGTTACCGCGAAGGTGACCAACCCCGCCGCGATGAACGCGACGGTGAGGCCGGCCGCGAGGCGCCAATGCTTTACGAACTCGTACTTGGTGTTATGAAAGATCCGCAGCATGGCGTCCTCAGATACTCAGCGTCTGGGTACCGCGCGAGCGGTTGAGCCAGAGCAGGAAGAAGGTCTTGCTCACGAAAATCGCCGTGAACAACGAAGCAATGAGGCCGGCGATGAGCGTGACGGCAAAGCCGCGGACCGGGCCCGTGCCGTACTGGTAGAGCACCATGCCGGACAGAATCGTGGTGGCCGACGTGTCAACGATCGCGCTGAGAGCATGCCGGAAGCCCTCGTCGATGGCAAGCCGCACCGACTTGCCCGCGTCGAGTTCTTCGCGGATGCGCTCGAAGATGAGCACGTTGGCGTCGACGGCGATACCGATGGAGAGCACGAAACCGGCGAGGCCGGGGAGCGTGAGCACCGCAT
>JARIEX010000011.1 GCA_031127095.1 Gemmatimonadota bacterium | reverse complement strand
ATTCTCATGCGCTTCTACACGGTGCCCGATGCGCGCACCGCCCGTCGCTCGGTGTTCATCGCCACGGGGCTGATCGGGCTGTTCTACCTCATGACGTTCGTGCTGGGCTTCGGGGCGATGGTGCTGGTGGGCCCCGAGGCCATCAAGGCCATCGATGCCGGTGGGAACATGGCGGCGCCCATGCTGGCCGAACTGCTGGGGGGACGGGCCTTCCTCGGCTTCATCGCCGCCGTGGCCTTCGCCACCATTTTGGCCGTCGTGGCGGGGCTCGCCCTGTCCGGCGCCGCCGCGATCTCGCACGATATCTGGGCCAGCGTGATCCGAAAGGGGCATCCCAAGCCGGGTGAGGAGCTCAAGGTGGCGCGGATCGCGACCATTGTGCTGGCCCTGGTCGCCATGGCGCTGGGCATTGCCTTCAAGGGGCAGAACGTCGCCTTCATGGTCGGACTCGCCTTCGCGATCGCGGCCAGCGCCAACTTCCCGGCGCTGGTGCTGAGCGTGTTCTGGCGGCGCACCACCACCGCCGGCGCGGCCAGCAGCATGATCGTGGGGGCCGTCTCCACGCTCACGCTCATCGCCCTCTCCCCGGCCGTGCAGATCGACCTCCTGCACCACACCACGGCGATCTTTCCGCTCAAGAATCCGGCGCTCGTCACGATCCCGCTGTCGTTCGCGACCGGTATTCTGGTGTCACTGCTGCGCCCCGACCGGGCGTCGGAGGCCCGCCACGCAGCCCTCGAAACCCGCCTCCTGCTGGGTGCCGACTAGACATCCGGCACAAATTGCCGCCCGCGGCCGACCCGATTGTGCCGGGGTCGGCCGGCGTGGACAACCGGCAAAGACTGCCGACTTGCTCGCAGCCACAAGCGCACCGTGACGCCGCGCACAATTTCGTAAGTGATTGTTTTACAAATGTTTAGCTGCCAATTGCGGCGACCTAGCGGGCGCCGGCGTCGCCAAAAATCCGGACACGGCACGGCGGTTGCAATGGTGATGGGTGCCACACGGACGGTGCACCGTTGGTGGGATTACTCCGGATCGATGTTGTTCCGGACGCCCGATCAGCATCACTCCCCCTGTTCATGTTCGATCATCTCGCTCTCCGCACGCCCTTCTGGGGCGCCATCTCCCTCGCCGCGGTCTCCGCGGCCGGACTCTCGCTCGGCCAGGCCGGTTCCACGCTGCCCAGCCTCGTGGACGTGTCGCCGTGGATCGCCGGGACCGCACTGCTCGTCGCGGTGGCCGGCTGGCGCTTGCTCCACCGGGACCTGCTCCGCCGCACGCAGGACGACGACCGCCTCCGCGATCGGGTGCAGCGGCTGCATGATGCCATGCACGCCAACGTCGACGGCATGTTCCTGCTGCGGTCCGTCCGGTCCGCCGCCGGCGAGATCACGGACTTCGAGATTTCCGACGTGAACGCCAGCGGGGCCGCGACCGTGTACCGGACGCGGGATCAGTTGATCGGCCGACCGCTCCGCGAAGCGCTCCCCGGCCCGATCGCCGAGCTGCTCTTCGAGCGCTACGTCGACGCGATCACGCTGCGCTCGCCGCTCGTGGAAGAGGTGCGGGTGAACCGGCGCACGCTGGCGGCTAGCTGGCTGTTCCATCAGGCAGCCCCGACGGCCGACGGCCTCGCCGTCACGATCCGCGACGTGTCCGTGCGCAAGCGCGACGAAATCCGCCTGCGCAAGGCGTGCCTGGTCGATGAGCTCACGCAACTGTACAACCGCCGTGGTTTCATGACGCTGGCCGAACAGCACCTGCGCATCGCGCGGCGTCAGGGGAAGGACGCGCTGGTGATGTACGTGGACATGGACAACTTCAAGCAGCTCAACGACACGCATGGGCATGCCATGGGCGACCGGGCGCTGAAGGCGGTGTCGCGCCTGCTCCAGAGCACCGTGCGCGACTGCGATATCGTGGGACGCATGGGTGGCGACGAATTCACCGTGATCGCCCTGGACGCCGACGGAAACGGCGCGAAGGCGATCCAGAAGCGCCTCGACGAGCGCCTCGCGCTCTTCAACGCCTCCGGTGAACTGCCGGCGACGCTCGCGCTGACCGTCGGCCACACCCGCGTACGGTCCAGCGACTCCGCCGCACTGCCTGAGCTGCTGGCGCGCGCCGACCAGCTCTTGTATGCCCGCAAGCGCCGTCGCCGGCTCACGAACGCCACCGCAGCCCGTCATCAACCCGCGGTGCAGCAAACCCCGACGTCAGCCACGCGTCGCCCAGCCCGGCTGGCGCCGATGCCGATCCCGCCCGAGGTGGCCGCAGTGGCCCACGCGGCCGCGATGGCCCTGCCGAACGCCGGCGTCTCCACCTCGCACACACTCCCCGCCCCGGTGCCCGGCACCCTGATCCCGACCCACGCGGCCTAGGACACGGGCCGAGACACGGCCGATCTCGCATCGCCACCAAGCGCCGCGTCACGCGATCTGCAGCACACGATCGGCGTCACGCGGCGCTTGGCACAACAGGGGTGCCCGGCACCACATGAAGCAAACAACACAGGGGACCGTCACATAGCGCCACGAGTTTTCGGCGTGATCAGAAGGAAACCCACGCGCGCCGTCACAGCAGCGCGGATTGACGGTTGACAGGCTGCCGGCTACTCCTACCCTGCCCTCGTGGGCCAGCTGCTGAACGCCGAGATCGCCAATCAGTCATGGAGCGGGATCGGCATATTCAACGGGTACGCCACCAACACGATGCCGCAGGTGTTTGATCGGACGCTGCAGCGCGATGTCTCGCCGCTCTGGGATTTCAGCCGGTACACGCCGGATGCCGTGGTGGTGAATCTGGGCGACAATGACGTGATCAAAGGCGCCACCAAGGCGCAGATCATGACTGCGATGCAGGGGTTTGTGGCCACGCAGTTGCGCCCCCGCTACCCCAACGCGCACATCGTCCTCGCGGCGTCGTACGGCTGGTCGTACAACGAGAGCGCGAACTACGTGCACGAGATCGCCGGCGCCCTGCAGGGGGCAGGCGACGCCAAAGTGTCCTGGGTACGACTGCCGTGGCTCTCCGGTCAGGAGCACCGGGTGTACTGCGAACAGGCCGGCCACGCCAACATCCTGGCCGCCCATCTGGCCGCGCAGCTCGGGCTCCCGGCGCCAACCCCCTCGCCGGTGTCCTGCCTGTACTCGGCCTCCGCCTCCCTGCGGAAATCCACCGCCGGCACGGCCACCGCCCGGCTACGGCTCGAGTTCCGCGATCAGGCGCAGAACCTGATCAGCGAGCAGGTGGCGGCACCCACGGTCGGCAACGCGTGGGGGCAGTTCTCCCTGTCGGGTCGCGCCCCCGCCGGGACATGGCAGGTACGCGTGGTCGCGGTGTCCGAGAACGGCGCCGTGATCGATGTGGACACGATCACGCTCACCGCGTCGGACTAGCGGACCGCGGCATCCGGCGGTCACGGGATTGGCGGCCGGACCGTGGACGCGCACACAGCATGGGTGCATAATGCACCAGAACTCGTCACGACGACTCTTTCAGGAGACACGATGTCCGATTCCGCAACGCCCGCCCAGCACGACCACCAGCCGCTCAGCGACGACCAACTCAGCGAGATCGCCGGCGGCGGTGGTCGGCCGGGAACGATCTCCATCAACTACCCGTGCGATCTCTGTGACGTGCCGCCGTTCGACTCGAACGACGCGCTCACACGGCACAAGTCGAAGGTGCATAACGTCTGAGATCCCGCGGGCCACGCGAGCCCGGCGGCACCCCGCACCGCGCTCCGGCTCACATCGGCGCTTGCCCCCACGGGGGTGAGCGCCGAGTTCTTTGTCTGACGTGCCGCGCGCTGACGTGCCGCGCGTTGACGTGCCGCGCCGTGCATCCGGCAGCGTGGCGTCCGGGCGACCCGCGCGCTCACCAACCCGACGGCGGTTCGCTCGTTCCGTCTTCCTGCCCGCCCTCGATCAGACGTCGCCACCACGGCCGCACGTCCTCCACGCGCCGCATCGCGCGCACGACCTCGCGCCACGCCACGCGCATTTCGAGCGCGTCCTCGAACCGGTCCTCCACGCGCACCGCGAGGCCGCGCTGCAGCCAGTCGGCCAGCGCCCCCGGGAGTCCCTCCTCGAGCAATCGCGCCGGGAGTGTGTTGGAGAGCTGCTGCGCCAGCACCGTCTCCGCCCGCCCGTCTCCGAATGGAGCCCGGCCCGTGACCACGAAGTACACGATGCTCGCCAGCGCGTAGCAGTCGGTGGCGGGCCCCTGCGCTTCGCCCAGCAGCTGTTCGGGCGCCGCAAAGGACGGGGTACCGGACGTGCCGGCCCCCTCTTCGCCCAAGGCATACGCAATACCGAAGTCACCGATCCGCCAGCGCCGGTAGCGATCAATGAGAATGTTCTCCGGCTTGAGATCGCGGTGGATGATGCCACTGGTGTGCGCGGCGTGCAGCGCTTCGAGCACTTCGTCCACCTGCGGCGCGATCTCCTCGAACGACCGCGGTCCGCTGCGCGAGAGCAGGCTGGCCACGGATCCACCTTCGGCCAGCTCCATCGTGTACCACACGATGTCGCCCCGGCTGTCGGTGTCGTAGATCGGCACGATGGCCGCGTGCGCGAGCTGCGCGGCAAGCCGCGCCTCGCGCCGGAATCGCGCCACGGCCACGTCGTCGCGGGCGATGTGCGGGTGCAGCACCTTGATCGCGACTTCGCGCGCGAGCGAGAGGTCACGCGCCCGCCACACACTGCCGAACATGCCCTTGCCCAGCGGCGACAGAATCTCGTAGTCGTCGGCGGTAGCCCAGCGCAGGCGCGCTTCCGCGGAGTCGAGCGCGGCCGGCAGTTCATCGCCCTCGGGCGCAATCAGCACCGGCCGGACCGACACGTGCCGGTCCATGTCGCGCAGCATCGCCGCCACGCTCGGGAAGCGATCGGCCGGATCGGTGGCTAGGGCACGCTCGAGCACCGCGCCCAGCGCGAGCGGACAGTCAGGGCGCAACAACGACAGCGGCGGCACGGCGCGCTCCGGCGGCGTCTCCCCCGTGAGCATGGTGAACAGCATCGCCGCGAGCTGCCACTGATCGGACGCCGGCGTGGGGCGCCACTCGCCCGGGGCCCATTCGGGGGGCCACGGCGTGTGCGCCGCATCCGGCTGCAAGCCGGCGGGGCGCTGATCGCGGGGCAGCACCCACTCCCACCCCAGCAACCAGAGCCGGCCGCCGGGCGTCAGCCACACCGTGCTGGCGGAGATCGCACCGTGGGCGGCCCCGGTGTCGTGCAAGTAGGCCAGCGTGCTCCCCGCTTCGCGCAGCACCTGCAGCGCAAACGGCACATCGTCGGGGCCCAGTCGCGAGATGCGCGAAAACACCGTCTCGCCGCCAATCCACCGACGCAGATAGCCCGGTCCGCGTCGGCTCTCTTCATACGACGCCCAGTAGTGGTACGTCGTGGGCACCGACGGATGGTTGCGGTGCGCGAGCGCCCGCGCCTCGTGTTGGAGCCATTCGTCGTGGGACGGATCGGGCGCGCTCACCAGCGACAGCGACCGCCCCAGCGCATCGACCACTTCCTGATAGTGCCGGTGCTCGCGCAAAATCGCTTCGGCGCCCCACGACCAGCCCGGAGGCAGCGACCACGCCTCGAGGTGCGGCGGCGGCGAGGCCGTATGCCGTTGATCGGAGGTAGGGGCGAACTGACTCATGCGAGACAGTTTAACCGGCGACGCGATGTCATGCCGAGGGCGGACGCTGCAGCGTGATCCGAACGGTGGTGCCGACCCCGACGGTGCTCGTGAGGCCGATCGTGCCGCCCCACCCCTCGATCAACCGGCGGCTGATCGCGAGTCCCAACCCGCTGCCGCTCGTGCGCGTCGAGAAATGCGGCTCGAACACCTGCGGCAAGACGTCGGCGGGAATGCCCCCGCCGTTGTCCGTCACGTCCAGCACGACGTGCGTGGCCGTGGACGACAACTGCACCGACACGACCGTGGCGTGGGCCAACCGTGCATTTTCCAGCACGTTCAACACGACGTCGCGCAACTCATCACGCTGCGCGAGGGCCAGCGCCACTGCCCGCGACGGCTCCCCACCGGACTCCGGCACCGCGAAGTCCCAGCGGATGCGATCCTCACCGTCGGCCTGGTCACCCAACCGTTCGAGCGCCAGCACATCCTGCACCACCGCCACCACGTCGACCGGCACCGGCGGCACGCGATCCGTGGGTGCCGTGCCGTACCGGCTAAAGGCGCGCGCGATCTCATCGAGGTGATCGATCTCCGCCAAAATACGTGACACGTTCGTGTCGAGGATCGCGCCGAAGTCGCCCCGCTGGTCGCGATACGCGCGCCGCAAATGCTGCACGCCGAGCCGGATCGGCGTGAGCGGGTTCTTGATTTCGTGGGCCACCTGCCGCGCCATCTCGCCCCACGCCAGCACGCGCTGTGCGGTGGCCAGCTCCGTGACATCGTCAAGCGTGAGCACGGCACCGTGCGGCAACCGGGTCAGGCGGGCCCGCATCTGACGCCCGAGCACCAGCAGGTCGAAGGCATCATCGTCGAGCGTGCCGGCAAGGAAGGCCACCGACCGGTCCACCAGCGGCGCGAGCGTGGACGGCAGCTCGGCCAGTGAGGTCGGCATCCCGTGCAGCGAGAGGCCAAGCATCGTTTCGGCACGCGGATTCGCGATCAGGATCTCAACGGCGTGTTCGGGCGCGTCCGGCGCCTCGCGCGTGCGCAAGGCCAGCACGCCACTGGCCACGTGCTGCAGTACGGCCTCGGTGCGGCGTTGCGCCGCCTCGAGCGCCGCCCGGCTGGTGGCCAGGTCGCCGGCCATGCGGCCGAAGGCGCGATACACCGGCGCAAACTCGGTGGCCGGTGCCGCACCCAGCGTGGGCACCTCCCGTCCCGCCGCCAACGCCAAGGCGGCCTGCCGCAGTGCTCCAACGGGCCGCGCCAGCGCGCGCGCCGCCAGCCCGCTGGACCAGATCGCGGCGAGCGCGCCCATGAGCGACGCAAACAGCAGCAGGATGCCCAGGTCTTCGCGTCGCGCATCGAGGGCGAATTCGTCGCCGCGCGCCGGCGTGGCCAGCACGAGCTCGGCCGGACCCGCCGGGAGCACGCGGAAACCGACCAGTGCCTGCCGCTCGCCGACCGTAAGGCGCTGGGTCGTGAAGAGTTCGTCGATGCCGGCATCATCGGTGCGCCGCGCGACCGGCAGCAGCCGGCCGAGCGGCGCGAGCGCATCGAGCAGCGCCGCACTGGCCGCGCTCAGCTGCCCATCACGGTACAAAAAGAGCGGCGCCCCGGTGCTGGACGGTGCCGTCTCCAAGGCACGCTGCTCCGCCTCAGCGGCCGCCACGCGCAGCGTTTCCCGCACGAGCAGCTCGCGGGCCGCGCGATCGTCGTCCTGAAGTCGATACCACGCCCACGCCGAGAACACCGCCGCCGGCGCCACGAAGAACGCCAGCAGCGCACCGCTTAGCCGGACACGGTACGACCGCGACCAACGGGCACGACGCAGTCGCACGAGGCGCGCGAGCGCGCCGTCGGCCGCGGCGGTGGCCGACCAGAGCAGCATCACGACGAGCACATCGAGCGCGATCAACAGCGCGCCGCGTGGGAGCAACGATGCGAGCGTGCCCAGCGCGACCTCCACGTGGACCCGCCGCACGTCGATCCCCGCACCCGCGACGCCGTCGCCGTGCATCGCATCACCGCGCCGGCGCCACGTGAGAGGCTGAGCCAGCGTGTCGCCTGCCATCGGCGGTGCCAGCGCCAGGCGGTACGGCGCGGCGGTGCCGCGCGCGCCGGTGACCCCCGTGAACGCGGCAAACGGATCGACCGGCAGCAGGCGCGTGCGCGGCGGTACCGTGATCGTGGTCACCACGCCGTCGGGCGCCGGCACGGCCGCCACCAGGAGCGTGGTGGGACCATCGCCAACGGCGCGGATTTCCACACTGCCGCTCTCACGTGCCATGGCGGCGATGATCGCCTGCGCGCCGATCGTGTCGTTCACCGGTGCCAGCGCGAGATCCGATACCGGCACGGTGAGCTCGTCGGGCGCCCAGCGCGCCAGTCGCGCCGGATAGCCGGCCAACGCCAGTTCACTGGCCGCATAGCGTCGCAAGAGCGCATCGACGCTGCGCACGGGCCGCACTTCGTCGCGCATCGCCGTCGCGAAGCGCTCGAGGAGGCGGGACGCGTTTTCGTCCACCGCCGAGATGCGTTCCAGATCGTGCCGTGCGAGATCCATCCGCGCACGCGCCGTGCCCCCCCACGTCAACGTCACCGCGGCGCTTCCCGCCACGATGGCCGCGGCCACCACCTGCCCCACCCCGCGACGCGTCAACGCCAGCACGATCATGGCCGCCACCCACAGCGCCGGATACCACACGGGCCACCCGCCTGGGGCATCCCACAGGACCGGTGCCGCGACGGCACTCAGCAGCGCGAGCACTGGCGCCCCCGTGGCTGGCAGGCCGCGACGGGCGCCCAGTACGGCGCGACCGGCACTGGCCCCGAGCAGGAGGACCACCACGCCGG
This sequence comes from Gemmatimonadota bacterium, assembly GCA_031127095.1. Lineage (GTDB taxonomy): Bacteria > Gemmatimonadota > Gemmatimonadetes > Gemmatimonadales > Gemmatimonadaceae > Gemmatimonas. Next base: position 36,765 of record JARIEX010000011.1, on the reverse strand, counting down.
CCAGCGCGAGGGCCAGTTGCCACGCCGCCCACAAGCTGAATCCGGCACCGGCGGCCGGCACCGCAATGCCGCGCGCCAGATCACGCAGCAGCACGGGGCCACCGGTCGCGACGGCCGCGAGGATAATCAGCGCCGGCAGATGGGGGAGCGCTGGCCCCGGCCGGCGCAGCATCAACAGCAGCACCGCCAGCACGAGCGCGCTGCTCATGAGCAGCGCGGCCACATTGGAGGTCAGCGGCCCGCCCATGGCCGCGAAGTAGCTTGCCGGATCGAAGAGCGGGGACACGTTGGACAGCGCGGTGAGCGGTGCCACCGCGATGGCGAGTAACGCGGCGGCGGCCACGGCCACCCGCTGCCCCGTGGTGGCCGGTCGTCGCCAGGCGCCGAGCAGCAGACACAGCAGGGCGAGTCCGAGACTCAGATTGGTGCGGGTGCGGGCGCGCTGCAGCAAGGCCAGCCGCGTCTCCCCCTCTGAAAAATCGAGCGCACGGACCCGCGCCAGCCGGGTCCGTCCCTCGGGGACCACGACGACCGTCGATCCCGGCGCGACACTGCTGGAGTCGGGCGATTCGACGATCGTGTGCGCCACGTCGGTCCGCCCCCACACGCGGTTCAGGAGCGGACGGGCAAACCGGTCGGCGGGCGGGGCCGAGGCCACCAGCGCCACCGCCACGGCCTCCAGCCGCCCGTCGTTGGAGCGCGCGCGTGCCACGAGCGACGTGTGAAACGCGCCCTCCACCAGACGAACGCCCACCGGCGCGCCGGCGGCAATCGGTGTGCGCATCTGACCCGCCCGCGCGAGCAGGCGGCCGTCGCGGAACACGAGCAGCGCCGACTCGACATCGCGAGGCAGCGGTTCAGCCTCCCGGGCGAGCGTCTCGAGCATACCCTCGTCGCTGACGCGCGCCTCGGCGGCGCGGCGCAACGTCGCCGCCACCTCGGTGAGCCGCGCCGCCACTCGCTGCGCGCGATCCTCGCGCTCGCCGGCCGACCACGCCGCCCAGTCCCGCCGCACCGACGACAGCGTGACGGTCTCGACCACGGCGAGCGCGACCGTGATCGCGAGCAGCAGCACCGTGCCGGCCGCCACGACACGCGGCCGTCGCACCGTGGGCAGCCGCCACGCCGCCGCACCCGTCGCGAGGGCCGCGACGATGAGCGACGCCCACGCCGGATCCTGCTGCCACCACGCGGCGGCCACGAGCGCCGTGGAGGCCGCCGCGACCCACCCGACAGGCCACGAACCAAATCGCGCGAGGCGCGCACCAGAGAACATGGCCCACAATACCCCGCGGGCCCCTGTCTGGCGAAGGGGACGGCCCGGTTCTGTTATCTTTCCTTGATGCCTGTGTTTTCCGTCCCCCGGCGCGTGCTGCCGATCGTGCTCCTCCCGCTGCTCGCCGCGTCGCGGCCGGCCGCACCGTTCGCGCAACCCGGACGGCTGGACGTTGGCAGCTTCACGCTGCTCATCAACGGGCAGCGCGCGGGGCGCGAACAGTTTTCGGTGCAACGCGTGCAGTCGCCGGACGGCGGCACGCTGGAAGTCCGGTCGGAATCGGCCATCGGCGATCGCCGCGTGGCCATGCGCCTCGAGACGGATTCCGCCGGGACGCCGGTGCGCTACTCCGTCGAGGCGCGCCAAGGGGCCGATGTGACGCTGCGGCTGGGCGGTCAGCGTGTGCGGGGGCGCTTTGCGACGCTCGCGCGCAGCTCCACCGGCGAAGCGGCACGCGAGTACTTGCTGCGCCCGGGTGCGGTGGTGGTGGAAGACGACGGTGTCGTCCAGTACGCGCTGCTGGTGCACAACCGGGCGCTCGCCGTGGACAGCGGCGTGACTCTGCCGAGCCTCACCCCGACGGCCAACGGTCAGGGTGCCGTGCGCGTCGTCCTCGAGGCGGTGTCGGACACGATCACGCTGGCGGGGGGACGGCGCGACGCCCGTCGGTGGCGGGTGGTGGTCGGCGATGGTGATCGCCGGCTGGTGTGGACCGACGCGGACGGGCGGTTGCTGCGCCTGTCGATTCCGGCCCGCCGTCTCGAGGCGATCCGCGACGATGTGCCGCGTTGACGCTGCCGGTCGACGTCCGGACCCATCGGTCCAATTTTTTGAAACCATCACAGTCCGTGGCGCGTACGCCACTCAGACGTCGTCTCCCACCCGTTTGCACTCTATGAGAATTCACGCTGTTGCGCTCGCGCTTGGCCTGGCCGTTGGCGGGGCCCTTCCGGCAGCCGCCGTCGCGCAAGCGCCGGCCCCCGGTGCCGTCCTGACCCTCACCGACGCCCTCGCGCTGGCGCGGCGCAACAATCCCGCGCTGCAAAGCTCCACGAACGCCCGGCGCACGGCCGCCGCGGCCGTGCGCGCCGCGAATGGCGCCTTCCTCCCCAGCGTGAACACCAGCATGGGTGGCGGCTATCGCGAAGGCCGTCAGACCTTCTTTCAGGGTCAGGGGTTCGGCTCCACCAACGACCAGCTGTCCACCGATGCCAGCGTCTCGGCCTCGCTGAACGTGTCGATGGCGTCGATCAACGACCGGCGTGCCATCCTTGCCAATCAGAACGCCACGGAAGCGGACATCGCCACCGCTGAACAGCGCGTGCGCAACGATGTCACCAACCAGTACCTCTCGGCCCTGCAGGCGCAGGCGCGCGCCTCGCTGCAGGACACCCTGCAAGCCACCACGCAGACGCAGTTGCAGCTGGCCCGCGCCCGCCTGCAGGTGGGCTCCGGCACCCAGCTCGATGTGCAGCGTGCGGAAGTCGCCGACGGCCAGCAGCGCGTCGCGTCGCTGAATGCGCGCAACCAGGCCGCCATCGAAATCGTGCGGCTCTTCCAGCAGATCGGTATCGACCCCACCCCTGACGCCAAGCTCGACCCGGTGCTCCCCGCCCCCCCGGTGATCGATCTCGCGGCCGTGATGGACCTCGCCAGGCGCTCCAACCCGGCGCTCGGCGCCTTCCGCGCCCGCGAAGAAGCCGCGCGCCGCTCGCAGGCGTCGGCACGCAGCGCCTACTACCCGTCGATGTCCCTCTCGGCCAACGTGTCGGCGTTTACCAACCGCTTCACCAACACCGGGCTGCTGATCAACCAGAGCCAGACGAGCACCCTGGCCGGCAAGGCCTCGTGCATCCGCACCGAGGAGGTGCGTGACCGTCTCGGCCTGCCCAACAATCTGACGCAGTGCAACGCGATCACGTTCTCGTCGGCGCAGGAAGCCGCCATCCGCGCTGCCCAGGGCAAATATCCGCTCGACTTCACACGCAATCCGTACAGCCTCTCCGCCAGCTTTTCCCTGCCCGTCTTCAACGGCTTCCGTCGGGAGCAGCAGATCGAGCAGGCCAGCGTGCAGCGCCGGAATGCGCAGAACGACGTGCGCGCGCAGGAGCTGCGCATCACCGCCGACGTGACCGCGGCCTCCCTCTCGCTGAGCACGGCCCAGCAGACGGTGGTGCTGCAGGAGCAGAACGTGCGCACGGCCCGCACGGCCCTGTCGCTGGCGCAGGAGCGCTACCGCGTCGGCGCCATCAGCATCGTCGATCTCGTGCAGGCGCGCGGGGACTACGAACGCGCCGAGACCGATCGCATTACCGCCATTTATGATGTCCAACGGGCATTTGCCGCGCTTGAAAACGCCGTCGGCCGGCCCATCCGCTAACAGAGAGCAGTCATGACGAAAGGTGTGAAGATCGGGATTGGTGGCGTGGTCGTGGCGGGCATCGCCGCGCTGGCGTTCCTGAGTGCGAAGAAGAACAGCGTCAAGCCGGTGGAGGTGCGCATCGAAGCCGTCGAAACACGCGACCTCGTGGCGTCTGTCACCGCGAGCGGCCAGATCCAGCCGCGCACCAAGGTCGATGTGTCGGCCGACGTGACGGGCAAGATCGTGCGCCTTGCCGTGAAGGAAGGCGACGTCGTCAAGAAGGGGCAGTTCCTGCTCCAGATCGACCCCGAGCAGGTCACCGCCGCATTGCAGCGGTCGGAGGCCTTTCTGGCGTCGTCGCGCGCTCAGTCGGCGCAATCGCGCGCCAGCCTGCTGCAAGCGCAGCGCAACTACGAACGGTCCCTCAAGATCAAGCAGCAGTCGCCGGACCTCGTGAGCGACGAGCAGCTCGAGCAGCTCAAGACGCAGGCCGACGTGAACAAGGAGTTGGCCGCCGCGGCGAGCTTCAGCGTAGACCAGGCGGTGGCCTCGGTGCGCGATGCGCGTCAGGCGCTGAACCGCACCACGATCGTCGCGCCCATGAGCGGGAAGATCACGCGGCTCAACGTGGAAGAGGGCGAAACGGCCATCATGGGCACGCTCAACAAGGACGCCGCCACGCTCATGACGATCAGTGACATGAGCGTGCTGGAAACGAAGGTCAAGGTGGACGAGACCGACGTGGCGCGCATCAGCGTGGGCGATTCCGCGCTCATCCAGATCGACGCCTTCCCGGACACCACCTTCGTCGGTCGCGTGGTCGAGATCTCGAACAGTTCGGTCACCAAGACCGCCGCCGCGAACACCGGCGATCAAGCCATCGACTACGAAGTGCGCGTCGAGCTCGTGAACCCGCCGCTCGAAACCCGCCCCGACTTCTCGGCCACCGCCAAGATCGTCACGGCGTCGCGGACGAAGGTGCTCAGCATTCCGATCATCGCCCTGACCGTGCGCGAGAACGAGGAGCTGCCCAATGCCGATTCCGCCGTGACCGTGGGACGTGAGCCGGCCAAGGAAGTGGGTAAGCGCGACGTGGAAGGGGTGTTCGTGGTGGGGCCGGACAAGAAGGTCAGCTTCCGTCAGGTCAAGGTCGGGATCGCGGGCGAGCGGCACTTCGAAGTGCTCAGTGGTCTCAAGGCGGGCGAGACGATCGTAGCCGGTACCTACCAGGCCATCCGCGAACTCAAGGACGGCGCGCTGATCCAGACGCCCAAGGCCGAGGAGAAGAAAGCCGCCGCCGGAACGAAGTCGTGAACGACGCGGGTGACGACATCGGACTCTCCACCACCGGCGAGCGGCGCACGGTCACCGCCACGCACGGGGCCGCCCCGGGGCAAGACTGGGTCATCGTGACCCGTCAGCTCAAGCGGCAATATGACATGGGTGGCGAAATCGTCCGTGCGTTGCGCGGCGTCGATCTTGCCATCCTCCGGAACGAGTACGTGGCCATCATGGGCCCCTCAGGCTCGGGGAAGTCCACGCTCATGAATCTCATCGGCTGCCTCGATACGCCCAACGAGGGCGAGTACTGGCTGAATGGCATGCTGGTCAGCACGATGTCCGACGATGCGCTCGCCCGCGTGCGCAACAAAGAAATCGGCTTCGTGTTCCAGACGTTCAACCTGCTCCCCCGCGCCACAGCCCTGCAGAACGTCGAGCTGCCGCTCGTGTATGCCGGCATTCCGGCCGACGAGCGGAAGAAGCGCGCCACCGAAGCGCTCGAGCGCGTGCAACTGGGCGGACGGATGCATCACCGCCCCAACGAACTGTCCGGCGGGCAGCGCCAGCGTGTCGCGATCGCGCGTGCGCTCGTGAACCGCCCATCCATTTTGCTCGCCGACGAACCCACCGGCAACCTCGACTCGCAGACCTCCGAGGAGATCATGCGCGTGTTCGAGGAGCTCGCCGCGCAGGGGCAGACGGTGGTCATGGTCACCCATGAGCCGGACATCGCGGTGCATGCGCAGCGCATCATCGTGTTACGCGACGGCGTGATCTCCAGCGATGAAACACGGGCGCAGTACGCGGCCAAGATTTCCGGCGAACGCGTCCACTGAGTGGTGCGGTACGATCCGGCCGGTATTCACCGGCCGGACCTGCAGAGGCTGTCATTTAATCCAACGTGAAGACTAGAGACGCGATCGGTCTGGCGCTGTCCCAGATCCGGGTTCAGAAACTCAAGAGTGCTTTTACCCTGCTCGGGGTCACCATCGGCGTGATGTTTCTCATCGCCGTCGTGTCCATCGTGGAAGGGATGGGGCGCTACGTGGAGGAGGATTTCGCCGCCCGACTCATCGGCGCGAACACCTTCACGTTACGCCGCTTCAGCAATGTGGGGCCCGGCGGTAACCGGGGGGCCGACGCACGATTGGCGCAGCGGCGCCCGCTGATCCGGATGCCGGAGATCGACGTGGTGCGCGCCGCGCTCCCGGCGAACATGCGCGCTACGATCGCGAGCGAAACGTTCAAGTACGCGTCCGCGCCCGGCGCGCGCCCGCGGCAGGTGCAGTCGGTGGCCACCGACGCCAACTACTTCGCCATCAAAAAATTTGCCGTCACGCAGGGGCGGGCGTTCTCTGACCAGGAAGTGCGCACCAGTGCACCGGTGCTGGTGATCGGCGTCGAGGTAGCGGAGCATTTCTTTCCGGGACTGAATCCGGAAGGACGCCAGCTCCGCATCGCCGGCGTGCCATTCACCGTGATCGGCGTGATCGAGAAGCAGGGGTCGGTGTTCGGCTTCTCCCTCGACCGCCTCGCCATTGCGCCGTACACGTCACCGATGGGCCGGATCATCCGGCCGCAGCGTGACATTTCGTCGTTGATCGTGCAGGCGCCGAATCAGCAGGATCTCGCGGAGGGGATGGAAGCGGCGCGCAGCGCGCTGCGGGCCTTCCGCGGTTTGCGCGCCGCCGAGCCCGACGACTTCGGCCTGGTCACGCAGGATGCGGCGTTCGGGTTCATCAAGCAGCTCAAAGGCCGCCTCGTGTTGTTCGGCACCGCCCTGCCCGCCATCAGTCTCGTGGTCGGCGCGATGGTCATCATGAACATCATGCTCGTAGCCGTTGCCGAGCGCACGCGGGAGATCGGCGTACGCAAGGCGCTTGGGGCCAAGCGCAAGGACATCATGGCGCAGTTCCTGGTGGAGGCCGCCACGCTGAGCACGCTGGGCGCCGCCATCGGGATCGCCCTCGGCATCGGTCTCGCGGAAACGATCGCCGCCTTTACGCCGCTGCCGGCAGCCGTGGCCCCGTGGTCCATCGCCGCCGCCCTCCTCACCGGCGCCGGCGTCGGCATCGGGGCCGGACTCTACCCCGCCAGCCGCGCCTCGCGGTTGGACCCCATCGCCGCCCTGCGACAGGAGTAAGCGCATGAATCGCCTGTTACTGGTGCTGGAAGGGGTGTCGATGGCGCTCGATTCCATCCGCTCCAACAAAGTGCGTGCGGGGCTCACCATCGCAGGCGTGGCCATCGGCGTGTTCGTGGTGGTCGCGATGGGGGCGGTGGTCACGGGAATCCGTGCCTCCTTCCAGAAGGACCTCGAGGAAATCGGCGCCACCACGTTCATCGTGCAACGCCGCAATCCGGGGTTCAACAGCTGCGACGGCACCGACGAAAAATGCCCCGACCGGCGCAACCCGCAGGTGTCGCTGGCTGAATGGGAGATGATCAAGCGGATCCCCGGCGTCGCCGCCGTGATCGGCTTGTCCGGCGGCCAGGGAAATTTCGCCTATCGCGACAGCCGCATCGACAACGTGGGCTACGACGCGTACAGCGTGGAGTGGCCCGAAGTCGATGCGTCGGATATCTCGCCGGGACGCAACTTCACCCGCACCGAGTATGACGCGGGGCAGCCGGTCGTACTGATCAACGACACGCTCAAGACGCAGCTGTTCGGCGAATCCGAGCCGATCGGCAAGCAGATCATGATCAGTGGGCGGCAGTTCACCGTGATCGGCATCTACACCCCGCGCGCCGGCTTCCTGAAGTCGCTCAGTGGCAAAGGACCCGACAACCCGCGCGCGATCATCCCCATGCAGGCGGCCATCCGCCAGCTGGACTTGTCGCGCAATGGCCTCAGCCTCATGGTGCGCCCCGAGCAGACGGCCGCGCAGGGCGAGGTGATGGATGAAGTGCTCGCTGCGATGCGGGCCCGCCGCGGGCTGCGCCCCGGCGAACGCAACGATTTCTATCTCGTCGAGCAGGACCGCATCATGGAAACCTTCGACCAGCTCTTCGGCGCGATCTTCGCCGTGGGGCTGGCCCTGTCGGCGGTCGCCCTGCTGGTGGGCGGCGTTGGCGTGGTGGCCATCATGATGATCTCCGTTACCGAACGCACCCGCGAGATCGGGGTGCGTAAGGCGCTGGGCGCCACCGCCGGCACCATCCGCTGGCAGTTCCTCGTGGAGGCTGCCACGCTCACGAGCATCGGAGCGCTGATCGGGCTCGCCATCGGCGCGTTGCTGGCGTGGGTCATTCGCAGCAACAGCGCCATTCCGGCAAGTCTGCCCGCCGGCATCGTGGCCACGGCCCTGATCGCCAGCGCCGTCACCGGCGTGGCCTTCGGCATGATTCCCGCGCTGCGTGCCTCGAAGCTCGACCCCGTGGAGGCGTTGCGGCACGAGTAGCCCGCCCGCCATGCGCTTCGCCGACATCGTCCTCCTCTCCCTCCTGCAGCTGCGGGTGAACCCACTGCGCACCGTGTTCACCCTGCTGGGGATCGTGGTGTCGGTAGGGTTTCTGGTGGCCGTTGTGGCGATCATTCAAGGAATGAATGCGTACGTGAAGGAGAACATCGCCGACGCCATGATCGGCATGAACACCTTCCAGGTCCGGCGGTTGCCGATCAGCCTCGGCCTCTTCACCGACGATCAGTTCCGCCTGCTCCAGCGTCGGCCCCGTGTCGACCAGCGCGACGCGGACGCCGTCCGCACCGCGCTCCCCGATGCGCAGGCGATCGCCCTGCAATCCGGGTGGCCCACGCCGCAGGCCGACCTCGTGTGGCGCGACCGCACGCTCGGCAGTGTGCTGATCTTCGGCGTCACGGCCGACTATCAGACCGTGCAGGATTACCGCTTCACGGCGGGGCGCCCGCTCAGCGACATCGACGTACGCGAGCGGCGCAACGTGGTCGTGGTCGGGGCCGACGTGGCGCAGAATCTGTTTCAGGGCGCGTCCGCCATCGAGCAGGACGTGCGCATCATGGGACAGCGGTTCACGATCGTCGGCGTGGTGGCGCGCAAGGGACGCGTGCTGGGCCAGTCGTTCGACGGTTTCACCTTGATGCCCATCTCGGCCTTCGAGGGGATCTATGGGCGCCGCCTGAACACGACCATCTCGGTGAAGATGGCGGAGGCCGACCAAGTGGGCCCGGCCATGGCGCGCGCGCAGGAAGCGATGCGGCTGGCGCGGCGCCTACGCCCCTCCGACCGCGACAACTTCGACGTCGGCACGGCCGATGCCCTCGTGGATTTCTGGAAGCAGCTCACCAAGGTGCTCTTCGCCGTCGTGCCGGCCGTCGTCGCCATCGGCGTGCTCGTGGGCGGCATCGTGATCATGAACATCATGCTGATGGCGGTCACGGAGCGCACGCACGAAATCGGGCTGCGCAAGGCGATGGGGGCCACCGCCACCGACATCCGCCGGCAATTCCTCGCCGAGTCCGTCGCGCTGGCACTCACGGGCGGTCTGCTCGGCGTGGCCGCGGGCTGGGCGCTCGCCGTCGCGATCGCCGCCTTCTCGCCCCTGCCCGCCCGCGTCACGCCCTGGAGCGTCGCGCTGGCCCTGTCGCTCGGCGCGGGTATCGGGGTGCTCTTCGGCGTGTATCCGGCGGCCCGCGCGGCCAAGCTCGATCCGATCACCGCGATGCGCGCGGAGACCTGAACGGTGGCGATGCGTGCCGGCGCGGTGTCCGAGAACATCCGCCTCGCGTTCGAGGCGCTGCGCGTGAGCAAGCTGCGTTCGTCGCTCACCATTCTTGGCGTGGTCATCGGCGTGGCCACGGTCATGGCCATGGCGGCCATCGTGGACGGGATCCGCAATCAGATCGTCACCACGATCGAAGTGGCCGGCCCCACCACGTTTTACGTACTCAAGAAGTTCTCGCAAACGCCGCTCAATCCGGACAACCTGCCCAAGGAGGTCCGCATCCGACCCGATCTCGCCGAGCGCGAGGCCGAGCGGTTGCGGCGGCTGCCGGAAGTGGCGTACGCCTCCCTGTGGGGGCAGACGCTGGCGCGCATCGAATCCGAGGGCACGCGCTCGCAGTCGATGGCGATCTTCGGCGCCGACGACGGGTTCACGCGCATTCAGGGCGGCGAGCTCGTGGAAGGGCGGTGGTTTACCCGGAACGAACTCTCCGCCGGCACCGCGGTCGTCGTGCTGCAGGAAGAGACCGCGCGGCGCCTGTTCGGCCGCGAGCGCATGCTCGGGCGGCTCGTGCGTATCGGCGGGCGCCCGCTCGAGGTGATCGGCCTGTGGCAGGAACCCGGCAACATTTTTGCGCCCCCGGGACAATCGGTGGGCGCCGTGGTGCCGTACCGGTTTCTCGAGCGCAGCTTCCCCATCGATAAAACCAACGCGCTCTGGATTCCGGTCAAGCCGCGCGCCGGTGTGAGTGTGGCCGAAGCGCAGGGGGCGGCCGTGATGGCGCTCCGTGAGATGCGCGGGCTGCGCCCCGGCAGCATGAACAGCTTCGATCTCGTAACGCAGGATCAGATTCTCGACACCTTCAACGGCATCACGAGTGTGTTCTTCCTCGTGATGATCGTACTCTCCGGGGTGGCGCTGCTGGTGGGCGGGATCGGCGTGATGGCGATCATGACCGTGTCGGTCACCAGCCGCACCCGCGAGATCGGGGTCCGCAAAGCGCTCGGTGCCACGCGCCGTGACATCCTGCTGCAGTTCCTCATCGAGGCCTGCACGCTGACCGGGATCGGGGGCGTGATCGGCATTCTGGTGGGTCTCGCGATGGGGCGCGCGGCGTCGTTTGCGCTGGATGTCACCGCGCCGGTGCCGGTGACACTCACCATCATCGCCGTCGTGGTGTCGGTTGGCATCGGCATCGTGTTCGGCATGGTGCCCGCCCGACGCGCTGCCCGACTCGATCCGATCGAAGCGCTGCGCTACGAGTAGGTGGCGCTCAGTAGCCGCGCAGCGTGAGGAACGCGTCCCACAGCGGCAGCGACACCGGCATCCCGAGCACCGACAGTTCCAGCACCCCTAGCACGCCCAGCACAGAGAGCAGCATCATCCCCTGCCGCCGCAGCGGTGACGCATCGCGCAGCGCATGCACGATCGTGCGCAGCGTGAACAGCAGCAGCAACGCGACGGTGATCGGCAACAGCACGCTGTTGCGCTGCGGACCGAAGTACGATTCGAGATACGTGAGCGGATCGGGAAAGAAGCCGCGGCCGGGATTCTCGACGCCGAGAAAGATGTTGATGCTGGCCGCCTGATGCGTGACCCAGAACAGCACCAGGGCCCACCACCCCGCGCGATTGGCCCGGCGCGCCGTGAGGACGCCGGTGATCGCGAGCACGGCCAGCATCGCCAACTGGTACCAGAACATCGACAGCACCGCGCGCACGGCCAGCGACCAACTGGGCGCTTCGGCCGGCACCGGCCGCATCAGCGACACCGGTCCCACGAGCCAGCCGCCGTAGAAGGCCACTTGCACCCACGTCCACAGGAATGCCGCACCCAAAAAGGTGCGGCGGGCGCCCGACGCCGTGTCCCGATCGCGTTCCACGTAGAGCAGCCACGCGCCCCACCCGGCCAGCGCGGTGGCCAGCACCAATCCCAGCAGGCGCGTGGCGGGCGAGCGCTCGAGGGCGAAGATGATCCCCGTGGCACTCCACCAGAACAGCACCACCACGAGTAGCGAGCGCGCGGCAACACGCAGGGTCGTTTCGCGGGCGGGGCTCTCGGTGTCGTGCGGCGTGAAGCCAGCAGCCGCCGACAGCTCAGGCACGACCACCACCGCCGCGAGATGTACCGCCGCGAGACGCATCGCCACGATCGGAGCCGTCTGCCATCTGCATCGCGGTGCGCACGAGTCCGCCCAGCGCCTTGGCATTCGCAGCCGGGAGCAGCACGTAGCGGGCCCGCATCGCGTCGGCGAGACGCCGCGCCACGGGCTCGCCACGCAGCGATGTATCGACGAAGAGCGCCGGAATGTTCTGCTGGGCCAACCGGCCGGCGGCGGCGATCGCATCACGTTCCGCACCGGCACGTCCCGGGGTGCCGTCGCGCGCAATGTTGGCGCGTCCGTCGGTGAGCATCACCACCAACGGCGCGCTGCCGCCGCGGCGGGTGGCCAGCGCCTGCTCCAGCGCCGTCTCGATCGCGTGCGCCATGGGCGTACCGCCCCCGCCGGGCAGCGCGGCCAACACTTTTTTGGCGCGGGCCAATGCGCGCGTGGGCGGCAGCAACACCTCGGTGCCCTGCCCCCGGAATGCCAGCAGACTGACGCGGTCACGACGCGCGTAGCTCTCCGCGAGCAGCATTTCCACCGCCCCTTTCGCCTCGGCCAGACGGTGCAGCGCCGAACTCCCCGAGGCGTCCACGACAAACAGCACCGTGGTTCCCGTTTTCTCGATGTAGCGGCGGATCCGGAAGTCTTCCCGCCGGATGGCGATGCGGGGCGCGCTCGCGGGCGCGGTGGATGCCGCCAGCAGCGCCGCATAACGCTGACGCACGCGCTGCCACGGTGCGGCGGCACGCAGCGTGTCAAGCAGGTGCAGCCGTGCACCACCACGTGGCAGGCCGCTCCGCGCACCACGGGGACGCCCGCGCAGCATGTTCTGCCGCTCGGCACCAACACGGCCATGCATCGCACCACCGGTCACCTGCTCCAGCAACTGCGCGAGCAGACCGGGCGGGAGCGCCGAGGCCACCGCCTGTCGCAGCAGATCGGTCTGACTCGAGGGCGACGTCGGCTGCTCGCGATCAGGGTCGTCGGGCGGCGTCTCCGGCTCCGCCTGCTCAGACTCACCGGCCGGCGGCGGTGTCGGTGGCGGGGCGTTCTGCGCCGCGCTGTCGGCCTCGTCCCCGGCGGGCGGTTGCTCGGGCGGCGTCTCCGGCGGCGCCGGCCAGCGCGTGGCACGCGGCGCCAACACCAGCGCTGCCGCGATCTCGGCGTCGGCCTCTATCATCATGAGCCGGCCGTGCAGCGCCGCATGCGCGCGGGCACAGCGCAGCGCCAGCAACGGCGCACGCACGGAATCAATCCCGAAGGCGTCCGCGGTCTGGCAGAGTGCTTCTATCCACGTGTCGTCGATACTGACACTCATCAGGCGGTGACGGGCATCGCGGGCCAGTCGCGCCCACGTCGCGGTCATCGGCGCCGCCATGTCATCCGGGAGTGCCGTGTCGGCCGTGCCGTCGAGGCGCACCACGAACGCGAGGCGGTCGCGCAGGGCGTCATGCACGGCCTCGTCGTCGATCGACTCGTCCATGATGACCGCGCACACCCGCGCGGAATGACGTTCGGCAATCCCGTCGCGAGCCACCTGCACATCGGCGTGGTCGAGCACCTCGCACAGCGCCGTCCGGGCCGCAATCGACAGTCGCTCGGCCATCGGCACCACGAGCACGCCGCCGTCGGCCGCCGCCAGCACGCCCTTCTCCGACACGATCCGCCCGCGCGACAAGGTGGCGGCCAGATCGACGCCGCCGTACAACCGGTCGGGGGTCACCCCGGCGGGCACCCGACGCAGCGGCGCCCCCTCGGGTAAGGCGCGCTGCAGCAGCGCCGTGAAGGCGCGCGCGTGCTCGTGCAGGGGATGATCGAGCACCGCGCCGCACAGCCCGCGCGCATCCACCGCCAGCAAGAGCGCCGTGAGCGCCGGGCCGCCGCGCGGCAGGTCAGCGTGGGGCGACGACATCGCCCCACAGCTCCGCGATGGCCCGCTCCACGCGGGTCGTGGACCCCGCGTCGTCGAGCACATTACGGCGCAGGCGATGCCGCAGCGCCATCGGTGCCACGCGACGCAGATGCGTCATGGTGACCTCCGAGTCGCCGTCGTACGCCGCGAGGGCGCGCGAGGTGCGCAGCAACGTGAGCTCGCCGCGCAGTCCGTCGGTGCCGAGCTGCGCGCACAGCGACGCGGCCCGCTCGAGCACCGTGTCCGACACCGCCAACGCATCGAGCCGCGTGCGCGCCTTCTCGAGGTGGCGCCGGATCTTGGCGTCCGCCTTGTGCCAATGCGTCATGAACGCGTCGGCGTCACGGTCGAAGGCATCACGCCGCTTGATGACCTCGATCCGCGTAGCGATCACGGTGGGCGTGCGCACGTCCACCGCCAGCCCGAACCGGTCGAGGAGCTGCGGCCGGAGCTCGCCTTCTTCGGGATTGCCGCTGCCCACCAGCACGAACTTCGACGGGTGGCGGATGCTCACCCCCTCGCGCTCGACGACGTTTTCGCCGGTCGCGGCGGCGTCGAGCAGCAGATCCACCAGATGATCTTCGAGCAGATTGACTTCATCGACGTACAGGAAGCCGCGGTGCGCGCGCGCGAGCAGCCCCGGCTCGAACGCTTTTTCGCCTGTCGTGAGGGCGCGCTCCAGATCGAGGGCCCCGACCACGCGGTCTTCCGTGGCGCCGAGCGGGAGGTCCACCACGGGGACGGGGGCGAGCACCGAGCGGACCGGTCCACCGGCCTGCAGTCGCTCACGACAGTCGTCGCAGCGCGTGGCCGTCCCGTGGGGGTCACAGCCGTAGCGACACCCCGCCACCACCTTCATGGGGGGCAGCAGTCCGGCCAGCGCCCGCACGGCCGTCGACTTGCCGGTGCCGCGGTCGCCGAACACCATCACCCCACCGATCGTGGGGTCGATCGCGACGAGTAACAGCGCCAGCTTCATTTCGTCCTGGCCAACGATCGCGCTGAACGGATAGACCGGTCTCATGCACACTCGCAAAGGGTCGTGGATGCCAAGCCGTGGGAGCCGCTCCGTGGCCGTGCCACCTCCGGCCACGTTAGAAGCAGGGCCACGACGTCGCAAGACTTTGACACGCGAGGTGTACACTTTTCTTGACACTCTTGGTGACGTGACTTAACGTCGGCCCGTGAACCCTCCCGAGCAGGCCCTGTCGGCCCCCCCGGCACAGGCCATCGCGCCTACGCGCGTCCGAACGCCGATCACGGCCCAACCCGCCCCCGGATTGGCTGCGCCCGCCGCTGCACCCCCGCCCGCCTGGCACGAACGGATCCGCGACCGCTGGAACGCCTTGGTCGCCACCGACCAGTTCCAGCGTTGGAGCGCCCGATTCCCGCTCACCCGTCCAGTCACCATGCGGCGGTCGCGGGCGCTGTTCGATATCGTGTCCGGTTTCGTGTACACGCAAACGCTCCTCGCCTGCGTGGAGCTCGACCTGTTCGACTATCTGGCTGGCGGCGCCCGCACGATCGAGGAGATCGCCGAGCGGAGCAACCTGTCCACCGCCAGCACGGAACGGCTGCTCAACGCGGCCGTGTCGCTCCGGCTGCTCATGAAGCGTCGGCACGGCCGGTATGCGCTGGGCGCGCTCGGGGCCCCGCTGGTGGGGAACACCGGTGTGCTGGCGCTCATCCGGCATCACCGCATGGCGTATCAGGATCTCAGCGATCCGGTCGCCCTGCTGCGTCAGGGCGCCGATTTCCGGACCGAGCTGTCCCGCTACTGGTCGTACGCCGATGCCCCGCGTCCGCAGGCCATCGACGATGCCCGGGTGGCGGCCTATTCCGAAATCATGGCGGCGACGCTCCCCCCCGTGGCCAACGACGTGCTCGACGCGTACGACCTGTCGAAGCACGAGTGCCTGCTCGACGTGGGCGGCGGTGAAGGCGTGTTCCTCTCGCTGGTGGGCGCACGGCATCCCTCCCTGCAGCTGCGGCTGTTCGACCTGCCGGCGGTGGCCTCGCGGGCCAAGCACCGTCTGGAGCAGGCCGGCCTGGGCGACCGGGTCACGTGCCACGGCGGCAACTTCCACGCGGATGCCCTCCCCACCGGCGCCGACGTGATCTCGCTGGTGCGCGTGCTGCTCGACCACGACGACGAATCGGTGATGCGGCTGCTGCGGCAGGCGCGCGCCGCCCTTCCCGCCGGCGGGGTGCTGCTCATCGCGGAGGCCATGGCCGGCGTCCGCGGGGCGGAAACCGTGGGCGATGCCTACTTCTCCTTCTATCTAATGGCGATGGGCAAGGGGCGGGCCCGGCGGGCGGCGGAGCTGCACCAGATGTTGCGGGCGGCCGGATTCCGGCGCAGCCGCGAGGTGGGCACGCGCTTTCCGATCCAGACGGGGTTAATCGTCGCCGAGGCCTGACGGGGCGCGTGCGGAGGCTGGAATGCGTGGGCCCCACGCAATCCCGAATAGGATCGCCGTGAATATTGACAGCCTGTGGTGTCAACCACACGTTACACCTGTGGACACCCTCGCCGTCGTCTTCGAACAACCGCAGCAGCTTTCCGTGCGCACCCTCGAGCTCGTTCCGGCCACGGCCGCGGACGTGGTCGTCGCCATGCGCTGGTCGGGGATCAGCACGGGCACCGAAAAGCTCCTGTTCACCGGACGGATGCCCCCCTTTCCCGGGCTCGCCTATCCGTTGGTGCCGGGCTACGAGGGGGTCGGCGAGGTCGTCACCGCCGGCGCCGACTCGGGGCGTGAGGTAGGGCAGCTGGTGTACGTGGCGGGCTCGCGCGGCTTCACCGGTGCGCAGGGACTCTTCGGCGGACAGGCCGCGACGGTGGTGGCGCCGGGGGCCAAGACCATCCCGTTGCACGCCGAACTGGGTGAGCGCGGCACGCTCCTCGCCCTGGCCGCCACGGCCCATCATGCATTGGGCGACGATCCCATCACCCACCCGGCGCAGATGCCGGAGCTGATCGTGGGGCACGGGGCGCTGGGCCGGCTCATCGCGCGGCTGGTGGTGCTCTACGGCGGGACGGCACCAACCGTATGGGAAACCAATCCCGTGCGCCGCGATGGTGCCCAGGGCTACGTCGTGCTGCACCCCGACGACGACCAGCGCCGCAATTACCGCACGATCTGCGATGTGAGCGGGGCCGATGGCCTGCTCGACACGCTCATCGCGCACCTCGCGCCCGGCGGCGAGATCTGTCTCGCCGGCTTCTACAGTGAACCCGTGCACTTCACCTTCCCACCCGCGTTTCTGCGCGAGATGCGCCTGCGTATTGCGGCGCAGTGGAAGGAGCACGACCTCCACACCGTCGCGCGCCTGGCGAACGACGGCACGCTCGACCTGCATGGCCTGATCACGCACCGCGAGCCTGCGGCGCGTGCCGCCGAGGCCTATGCCACGGCTTTTGGTGATTCCCGTTGTGTCAAGATGATCCTCGACTGGAGAACGGCAGCATGAGTGAGAACGGTACCAGCACCGCCAACGGCGCCCTGCATCAGTTGCACTCGAGCATGCGCGATGAAGCCGCCACTGCACCCGATGCGGTGCACACCGGTCCGGTCACCAAAGAAACGCAGATCATCGCGATCTATGGCAAAGGCGGCATCGGCAAGAGCTTCTCGCTCGCCAATCTCTCCTACATGATGGCGCAGCAGGGCAAGAAGGTGCTGCTCATCGGCTGCGACCCCAAGAGCGACACCACGTCGCTGCTCTTCGGTGGACGCGCCTGCCCCACCATCATCGAAGTGTCATCACGGCTCAAACTTGCCGGCCAGCAGGTGTCCATCAGCGACGTCTGCTTCAAGCGTGACGGCGTGTTCGCCATGGAACTGGGCGGCCCCGAAGTGGGGCGCGGCTGCGGCGGACGCGGCATCATCCACGGCTTCGAAATTCTCGAGAAACTCGGCTTCCATGAGTGGGGCTTCGACTTCGTGCTGCTCGACTTCCTTGGCGACGTGGTGTGCGGCGGCTTCGGCTTGCCGATCGCGCGCGACATGTGCCAGAAGGTGATCGTGGTCGGCTCGAACGATCTGCAATCGCTGTACGTGGCCAACAACGTCTGCTCGGCGGTGGAATACTTCCGCAAGCTCGGCGGCAACGTGGGCGTGGCCGGCATTCTCATCAACAAGGATGACGGCACCGGCGAAGCCGAAGCGTTCGCGGCCAAGGCGGGCATCCCGATTCTGGCGAAGGTTCCGGCCAACGACGACATCCGCAAGAAGAGCGCGAACTACGAAATCATCGGCTTCCCCGGTGGTGAGTGGGGGCCGTTGTTCGGGGAACTCGCGCAGGCCGTGGCTGACGCGCCGCCCGTGCGCCCGAAGCCGCTCACGCAGGACGAACTGCTTGGGTTGTTTGCCGCCAGCCAGGTGGGCGGCAACGTCGTGCTCGAACCCGCCACCATGTTCGATCTCGTTGGACGGGAAGATGTGACCAAGCCGTCGCTCGAAGTCGTGTACGACACCGTTTAATCACGAGATCGCGATGAGCCATCCCTCGAGCGGCGAAGTCGTCTACGACGGCGCGGGCAGCACGCCCACGGCGAACGATGCCGACCAGCCCACCTCCCGTGCGTTGCCGGTGATCGACGGCAGCGCGATCAACACCGCCGCGACCGCCGCCGACGGACTCGGATGTCACGCCGGTGCCGACGAAATGCTGGCGGCCGCGAAAGCGGCGGGCAAGAGCGAGACACTCGACCGCTACGCCGCCGACTATCCCAAGGGACCGCACGATCAGCCGCAGAGCATGTGCCCGGCGTTCGGATCGCTGCGCGTGGGACTGCGCATGCGCCGCACGGCCACGATTCTGTCAGGCTCGGCGTGCTGCGTGTACGGCCTCACGTTCACGTCGCACTTTTACGGCGCGCGACGCACGGTGGGGTACGTGCCGTTCAACTCCGAAAGTCTCGTGACGGGACAGCTGTTCGAAGATATCCGCGATGCGGTGTACAAGATGGCCGATCCCGCGTTGTACGATGCCATCGTGATCACCAACCTGTGTGTGCCCACGGCATCGGGTGTGCCGCTGCAGCTGCTGCCGAAGGAGATCAACGGCGTCCGCATTATCGGCATCGACGTGCCGGGGTTCGGCGTGCCCACGCACGCCGAAGCGAAAGACGTGCTGGCCGGCGCCATGCTGCGCTACGCACGCACCGAAGCGGAGCTTGGCCCGGTGGCCGCGCCGCGCGGCGGCGTGAGCGACAAGCCCACGGTCACGTTGGTGGGCGAGATGTTCCCCGCCGATCCCGTGGGCATCGGCATGATGCTCGAGCCGATGGGATTGGCGGCCGGTCCGGTGGTGCCCACGCGGGAATGGCGTGAGCTGTACGCCGCGCTCGACTGCGTGGGCGTGGCCGCCATTCATCCGTTCTACACCGCCTCGTATCGCGAATTCACCGCCGCGGGCCGCCCCATCGTGGGTTCCGCCCCGGTGGGCTACGACGGCACGGAAGGGTGGCTCGAAGCCATCGGTCAGATGGCGGGCGTGGCGCGTGATCGCATCGATGCAGCGAAGAACAAATTTCTGCCGGCCATCAAGGGCGCCCTCGCCAAGATGCCGATTTCGGGACGCATCACGATGTCGGGCTATGAAGGCTCGGAGCTGCTGGTGGCCCGGCTGTTGGTGGAGAGCGGCGCCGACGTGCGCTACGTGGGCACCGCGTGCCCGCGCACCGTCCACAGCGATGCGGATCGCGAGTGGCTCACGGCGCGCGGCATCCACGTGCAATTCCGCGCGTCGCTGGAGCAGGATCTCGCCGCGATGCATGAGTTCAAGCCCGACCTCGCCATTGGCACCACCCCGGTCGTGCAGAAGGCCAAGGAGCTGTCCATCCCGTCGCTGTACTTCACCAATCTCATCTCGGCGCGTCCGCTCATGGGCCCCGCGGGTGCCGGCTCACTGGCCACCGTGGTGAACGCCGCGCTCGGCAACAAGGCGCGCTTCGACACCATGACCACCTTCTTCGAGGGCGTCGGCACCGGCTTCGCGAGCGGCGTATGGGAAGAGGTACCGCAGGATCATCCTGAGTTCCGCGATCACTACAAGCGCCACCTCGCCAAGATGGCGAAGGCGCGCAAGGCGGAGGAGATGGTCTGATGCTGGTGCTCGATCACGATCGCGCAGGCGGATACTGGGGCGCCGTGTATGTCTTCACGGCCATCAAGGGGTTGCAGGTCGTCATCGACGGACCGGTGGGGTGCGAGAACCTGCCGGTCACCTCGGTGCTGCACTACACCGACGGCCTACCGCCGCACGAACTGCCCATTGTCGTCACGGGCCTCGGCGAAGATGAACTTGGCCGCAACGGCACCGAAGGCGCGATGCGCCGCGCGCACAAGACGCTCGATCCCGAACTGCCCGCCGTGGTCGTGACGGGGAGCATCGCCGAAATGATCGGCGGCGGCGTGACGCCGGAAGGCACGAACATTCAGCGCTTCCTGCCACGCACGATCGACGAAGACCAGTGGCAGGCCGCGGAGCGGGCGCTCTACTGGCTGTGGACGGAGTACGGCCTCAAGAAGGGCGTGGCGCCCAAGCGCCGTGAGCGGAAGGAGGGCGACAAGCCGCGCGTCAACATCGTGGGCACGATTTACGGCACCTTCAACTCGCCCAGCGACCTGGCCGAGATCCGCCGGCTGGTGGAAGGGATCGGGGCCGAGGTGAACATGGTGTTCCCCATGGGCAGCCATCTGGAAGCGGTGCCGCGTCTGGTGGACGCCGACGTGAACGTGTGCATGTATCGCGAGTTCGGCCGCATGCTGTGCGAAGCGCTGGAGCGTCCGTATCTGCAGGCGCCGATCGGCTTGCACAGCACCACCAAGTTCCTGCGCACGCTCGGCGAGATGCTGGGGCTCGACCCCGAGCCGTTCATCGAGAAGGAGAAGCACACCACGATCAAGCCGTTGTGGGATCTCTGGCGCAGCGTCACGCAGGACTTCTTCGGCACGGCCAGCTTCGCGATCGTGGCCAACGAAACGTACGCCCGCGGTGTGCGCCATTTCCTCGAAACGGAGATGGGACTGCCCTGCACCTTCGCGTTCTCGCGCCGCCCAGGCGTGAAGCCCGACAATCAGGCGGTGCGCGAGGCCATTCGTGCCACGCCGCCGCTGATCATGTTCGGCAGCTACAACGAGCGGATGTATCTGGCCGAGATGGGCGCCCGCTCGATGTACATCCCCGCGTCGTTTCCGGGGGCGATCATCCGTCGCCACCTGGGGACGCCGTTCATGGGCTATTCGGGCGCGACGTACCTGATTCAGGAGGTGTGCAACCAGCTGTTCGACGCGCTGTTTCACATCCTGCCGCTGGGCACGGACATGGACAAGATCGACGCCACGCCCGCGCGCATGCACAAAGAGCTGCCGTGGGATGACGACGCGAAGAGCGCCTTCGACGAGATCGTGGAGACGTATCCCATCCTGATCCGCATCAGCGCGGCCAAGCGGTTGCGGGATCTCTCGGAAAAGGACGCGCGCGACCTGAACGACCCGGTCGTCACGCGCGACCATGTGCTGGCCTCACGGCGTGGACTCGCCGGCGCCACCGCGTAGCGTTACGGCCCTTCGATCCGGGCCAACACCTCGTGGGGGTGTTCTTCGGGGAGCAGATGGCCCCCCGGCACGTCCACGAGGGTCGCGCTGGGGAGTCGCGCGGCGGCACGGCGCAGCGACGGGAGCGGCACCCACCGGTCCTGCCGCCCGGCGAGCAGGGTGAGCGGGACACGCAGGGTCGCGGCCTCCCGCATCAGCGCCGGGAGGTCCCACCGGGCCATCATGGCGAGGGCGGCGTGCACATGGTCGGGCTGCCGACAGAGCCACTCGTAGCGGGCCAGCTGCGGTGCGGTGAGCGGGGAGCCCGCACTGCCGAGCATGAGGCGGACGAGGCGGGTGCGCTGGGCCATCCAGGCGCCGCCGTTGGCGACCGCGTCGGATTCGACAAGGGTGGCGAGGAGTGGCGCCACCAGCGACACGTACCAGGCCGGCGGCGCGACCAGCGCGGGGCAGACCCCCAGCATGTGCTGCGGCGCGATATCCCCCCGCAGGGCCAACTGCATCAGGACGGGCATGCCGGCCGAGTGCCCCACGGCGAACTGCGGGGCGACGCCAAGGTGGCGCAGGAGCCCGGCCAGCGCGGCGGCCATGTCGGCGAGGGCGAACGGCTGTTGTGTGCGGGCCCCCGGAGCGGCGGGGCGCGTGAACCCGTGTCCCGGCAGATCAATGGCGACCACATGGTACCGCTGAGCGAGCGGGCCGCTGCAGCTGGCCCAAGAGTGGGTGGCGCCGCCGGTGCCGTGGAGGAGGAGCACGGTGGGCCCTTGTCCGCGCTGCTGGACGTGCCAGCGGACCGGTCCGAGCGTGTGGAAGGACGAGACGTCCCGATCCGGCCAGTTTTCCGGTATTTGAAACGATGATGAAGCGTGCTCTGACTGTGACATCTGGGAAAATCAGGGATGGTAGCGAGGAAATCTTCGGAAAACTGTAAGTTTTCCTTGACGCTTTGAACTGTCAGGCACAGTTTACACCCGTCTTCACAAGCATTCTGTCGCGCCCCGACCGGGGAACGACACCCCAGCCGCGCGGGACGAGCGCGGCAGCTTCGAAAACACTCCGGAGGTTTCGATGTCGATGTACGACAAGAGCGGCATGACGGAAGAGGAAGCGATCCGCTTCAACAAGTACTGGATCGCGGGAACGGGTGTGTGGGTCCTGGGCGCGGTGGGTGCGCACCTGTTGGCGTGGTCGTGGCGTCCCTGGTTCTAGGCTTCGCCAGACCATCTCTCTCAACAGCGTAATCAGGAGACTGACATGTACCGTATTTGGATTGGGCTGGATCCGCACCTGATCATGGGCGGCATCGGCTCGTTTGTCGCCGGCGCCGTGCTGTTCATGCACCTGTTTGCCTTCAGCCAGCTGAACTGGCCCGCGTCGCTCAAGGCGACGTACGCGAACACGGCCGCCCCTGCCGCCACCCGTTAAGGAGCCGTCATGCATCGGATATGGCTCATGTATGACCCGCGTCGCGTGATGGTAGCCGTCGCCGGCTTCGTCGGGGCGCTCGCGTTCGTCATTCATTTCATCCTGCTCAGCTCGCAGCGCTACTCGTGGATCGAGAACGGGACGCTGTCCGCCGCGCAGGCCCCGGTCGGTATATCGGCTCCGGCAGTCGCGGCAGAAATGTCGCCGCTCCCGCCGGGTCGGTAACTCTTCGCGCGTCCACGCCGGAGTGGCAATTCGCACGTGTCGGTGCGATGCCATCTCCGGCCGACGCCAGTCTCAGCCCTCGTCGCTCGCTTGGAGAAATCGCCCATGGCGATGCTCAGTTTTGAGAAGAAGTACCGGGTTCGCGGTGGCACGCTGATCGGCGGAGATCTCTTCGATTTCTGGTTCGGTCCGTTCTACGTGGGCTTTTTCGGCGTCGCTGCGATTTTCTTCATTGTCCTCGGCACGGTGCTCTGTGTCTGGGGCGCCGCGATGGGGCCGACCTGGAATCTCTGGCAGATTTCCATCGCGCCGCCAGACCTCAAATATGGCCTCGGCTTCGCCCCGCTCCGCGAGGGTGGCCTGTGGCAGATCATCACGATGTGCGCGATCGGCGCCTTCGGCAGCTGGGCGCTGCGGCAGGCGGAGATCAGCCGGAAGCTCGGCATGGGCATGCACATCCCTTATGCGTACGGCGCAGCCGTCCTCGCCTACGTCACGCTCGTCGTGATCCGTCCGGTGCTGCTAGGTGCCTGGGGACATGGGTTCCCCTACGGCATCTTCTCGCACCTCGACTGGGTGTCGAACGTCGGGTACCAGTACCTGCACTTCCACTACAATCCGGCGCACATGATCGCCGTGACCTTCTTCTTCACCAACTGCCTCGCACTCGCGATGCATGGGTCGCTGATTCTCTCGGTCACGAATCCGAAGAAGGGCACGCCGGTCGGTACCAGTGAAACTGAAAACGTCTTCTTTCGCGACCTGCTCGGCTACTCGATCGGCGCGATCGGCATTCATCGCCTTGGCCTGTTTCTCGCCATGGGCGCCGCCATCTGGAGCGCGATCTGCATCGTGATCTCCGGGCCGTTCTGGGCCTCGGGCTGGCCGGAGTGGTGGGGCTGGTGGCTTAATCTTCCGATCTGGCGCTGAGGAGAATCGACATCATGCTCGAATATCAGAATCTCTTCACCCGTGTGCAGGTCCGCACCGTCCCCGAAGCGGGACTGCCGATCGAAGACTCCCCCGGCCTCCGGGTGGGCAGCGGCACCTTCTCGTATCTCGCCGGCAAGTTCGGCGATGCGCAGATCGGGCCGGTGTATCTCGGCACGGCCGGCACGTTTTCGCTGCTCTTCGGCTTTCTCGCCTTCGAGATCATCGGCCTGAACATGTGGGCCTCCGTTGGGTGGGATCCCATCGAGTTCATCCGGCAGCTGCCGTGGCTCGCCCTCGAGCCGCCGCCACCCCAGTACGGGCTGCACGTGCCGCCGCTGCAGCAGGGCGGCTGGTACCTCATGGCGGGTTTCTTCCTCACCGTCAGCATCCTGCTCTGGTGGGTGCGTGTGTACCGCCGCGCGACCGCGCTCAACATGGGCACGCACCTGCCCTGGGCGTTCGCCTCCGCGATCTTCCTGTTCCTCTGCTTCTTCCTGCAGCCGTTGCTCGTCGGCAGCTTCAGTGAAATGGTGCCGTTCGGGCTGTTCCCGCACCTCGACTGGACGTCGGCGTTCTCGATCCGCTACGGCAACCTGTACTACAATCCGTTCCACGCGCTCTCGATCGTGTTCCTGTACGGCAGCGCGGTGCTCTTCGCGATGCATGCCGCGACGATCCTCGCCGTGGCTCGGCTGGGTGGCGAGCGTGAAATCGAACAGATCACCGATCGTGGTACGGCCGCCGAGCGTTCCATGCTGTTCTGGCGCTGGACGATGGGCTTCAACGCCACGATGGAGTCGATCCATCGCTGGGCCTGGTGGTTTGCCGTCCTGACCACGTTCACCGGCGGGATCGGCATTCTGCTCACCGGCACCGTGGTGGACAACTGGTATCTGTGGGGCGTCAAGCATGGCCTGGTCGCGCCGTATCCGGACCAGAACACGCTGACCCCGGAGCAGCAGGAGTTGCTGCGCGGACGGTATCAGGGGACCGCGCCGGATTCCTTCCCGACCTACGTCGTGCCGCAGCCGGCCGTGATGCCCGACTCGGCCGCCCTGATGGCGCCGACGGACTCGCTGACCACCGACTCGACCGCTGTCGTGACGCCAGTCGCTGCCCCCGCCGCCGCTCCCGCGGCGGCCACGCCGCCCGCTACGCCGCCTGCTCCGCCCGTCGGAGGAAAGACGCCATGAGCCGCACCACGCGCACGCTTCGCCGTTCCATCGTGGCGGTCGCCACCCCGCTCGTGCTGGTCTCGCTCGCCGCCTGCGGCGATGCCAAGACCGACTCGGTGCAGGTGGGGTATCGCGGCACCGCGATGGAACAGAATTACGACCACGGCGATCTGAAAGCGAAGTTCGCCGCCGTCAAGATTCCCGCGCCGCTGCCCCCGGCCGGCGCGTCGCCGCCCGGGCCGCTGCCGTGGAAGAACGTACAGGTGCTCAACGATATCTCGGTGGGCGAGTTCAACCGCACCATGGTGGCGATGAGCACGTGGGTGGCTGGCACCGGCAACTGTGCCTACTGCCACAACATCGCCAACCTCGCGTCGGATACGCTCCCCAACGGCAAGCCGCTCTACGCGAAACTGGTGGCCCGTCGGATGCTGCAGATGACCCGGCAGATCAACGGACAGTATTCACAGCACGTGAAAAACACCGGCGTGACCTGCTACACCTGCCACATGGGGAAGCCGCTGCCGAACGGCCTCTGGTTCTACTCCAGCCAGACCGACTATCTGCGGCACTATCTCGATCGTGACGGCGCACGCGTCGTGTCGCGTGAAGTGGCGCCGTCGAACATGAACCGCAGCTCGGTGAAGCAGACCGAGTGGACGTACGCGCTCATGATGTCGCAGTCGCGCTCGCTGGGGGTGAACTGCACGTACTGCCACAACTCCCGGCAGTTCGCCAGCTGGAAGGAAGCGCCGCCGGCACGTGTCACCGCGTACCACGGCATCCTGATGCTGCGCGACGTGAACCAGAACTACCTCGCGCCGCTGCAGCCGGTCTATCCCGCGGTGCGCCTCGGCCAGCAGGGCGATGCCCCGAAGGCCCAGTGCGTTACCTGCCACAACGGGGCCTACAAGCCGCTGTACGGTGCGCAGATGGTCAAGCACTACCCGGCGCTGTGGGGACGTGCCGAATGGAATGGCGTGCCGTTCCAGGGGCTCGGACCGACCATGGACTCGATCGCTCCGATGGACAGCGCCACCAAGAGCGCCGCGCCGGTGGTCCCACCGGTCAAGGCCAGCAGCAGCCGGTCGGTTCCGGCTGCCGCGGCCATGGGTGCGGCGGGCAGTCTCAACCAACCGTAGGTCCGCGATACCAGTCAGCGCTGGTCGGCCGCCTGCGGCCGGATGCACCGCGCACAGGGCTCCCGCCCGCCGCGCGTCCGACCCCGCAATGCCGATCCGGTGTTGCGGGGTTTTGCATCCATCGATGCCACCGGGCATCCACCGCTTGACGAGGCCGCGCACCGGCATGATGATCCCTTGCCCGTCTCCCCTACGCCCCCGAGTTGATGCCCATTCCGACTTCCCGACGCACTCCATCCGTCCGTGTACTGGCCACTCTGGTGTGCCTGGGCTTGTCGGCGTGCGGCGGCACGCTCGCGCAGCGTGTGGACGCGGCCATGAGCGGCTGCATCAGCCTGCGGAATCCCGACTTCGTGAGCGGACGCGGCGCGACGGCGCTGGACCGGGCGCTGCCGGCCTCGCTGGCCAAGGCAATGGACCGCATCGCGTACATGCGGACGTTCACGCTGATGGAGGCGATCGCCTCGTCAGCGTCCGATCAGGTTACGCTGGTGTGCGCGCTGGAGATCGCCTCGCGCCTGCGGCATCAGGAGGTGGCGCTGCTGCTCACGCAGTACAGCACGCACCCCGACGCGGCGGTCGCCGCCAGTGCCAAGCGCCTACTCACGGGGCAGGATCCGATCCCCGGCGTGGTACGCGAACCACTGCCGATGCCGGCGCAGTAGCGGAGTACGGCCGCTGTGGAGTACGGACGTAGCCGCGCCCCCGGACCGCCTCAGCGCGGTGCGGCGGCCGGCGGCAGGACGAGCAGACGGTCGAACGCCTCGACCTGCGTGGCACCGAAGCTCGTGATGGTGACGGAGCGCTTCGTCATGGGATCGGACAGCACCAGCCGGCCGTCCGCATAGCGCACCAACTGAAAGGGCGCCTCGCGACCGATGCCCGCCATAGACCGGCCGCGAGTGAGGGCGCGCAGCGCCCCGCGCAGGAATCCGTTCGTACCGGGTGGCAGCGAGGCCGCGACCGCCTTCGTGGTGGCATCCACCACGAGAATGCCCCCGTCGCTGGCGTCGGTGAACGTGAGTTGGCGTGCGGCAATCACCGCGGACGGCGGCTGTTCAGCGAAGGCGCCGAAACCGAACACACGTGCGGACAGCGCGAGGGTGATCACCACCACGATGAGCGCCGCCGCCATCACCAGCGCCGGCTTGGGGACCTGGAGGGGCGGCGCATCCGTACGCGCGCCCGGTTCCGGCTCGAAATGGATCGGACTCACGCCACGACCGATGAGGCGGATCCGACCGCGGCTGGCGAGGTGCTGGCCGGCCCCGGCGGCGCCGTCGTTGCCGGCGTGATCTGCACATCCGTCTCCCCTGCGGCCGCCACGGCGTTCACCAGCAGCGCGCTGATCGCCTTGGGAGCACGCAACCCGCGCAGTACCGGCTCCGGGTGGGTAAAACGGAACACCTGACAGTGCGGCCACAACGCGATGTACGCCAAGCGATGCGCCTTGCCCAGCGTGAGCACGAGCTGTCCCGTCCCGTCACCGAATGTGCCGATGCGTGCGCCATCGATAATGGAAAACGGGATATTGATCGACATGGGGAGTACGACCCCGAGCCGCAGCACCACCCGACGGTTGGTGATCGCGTACCACGACGTGCGGGCTGACGCGCGCGCGAGCCCCTCGGCGATGCCGAGGACGACCAGTGTGAGGAGCACGCGCAACGCGAGACCACTGACGAACACCGGACTGGTGACCGGATCGGTGGTCGCGACCGCCCACCAGAGCAGCATGGCGCCGAAGTACGCCGCGACGAGCCGTCGATGAAACACATGCACGGCCATTGCCCGCGCATCGGGCGCCCCCTCCCAAAGCAGATGCTCGCCGGCGGGGAGCGGATGGGGAACTCCTTTGATGTACGTGGCGTGCCCCATCCCTGCACCGGTCATATGATCGGCTCGCTCCGGTCGGCCGTGGCGTACAGATGACCGCCCGCGAAGTAGGCCATGACCTTGTCCTCTTCGAGCAGCGTGATCTGATCCTCCCGACGGATGGCCGGGACGTCGGCGAACTGCGCCGCCGTGATGGCCTTCACGAGCAGCCGGTCGTTGCCCCAGAGGCCGAAGTTCGGCCACTGCACGTAGCCGGCCGGCAGCATGATGCGGCGATCGGAGTCCGTGAGCCGGACTTCGTAGTAGCGCACCTGCGGCTCGGCGCGATCCACCCAGAGTTCGATGACCGTGCCGACCACCACCTTGTCCACCGCTTCAACCGGCAGTCCACGTGGATCGGGATCGCCCGACGCCACCGAGAAGGTCGGATCGAGCCGCATCGGCACGATTTTGGGCGCGCCATGGAAGGTGCGATCGGGTTCATCGGCCCGATTCGCCCACGACGCGGGACCGACGCCGTCAATCATCGGGTTCCCGGTGGGCACCATCGGCGATCCATTGTAGCCGTCAACCGGCACCGCCTTGATCTCCGACATCAGTGCGTCTCCTCGCCGCCATGCGGCCGATGAAGGTACGTTTTCGGACCGGCCGACTTGGGCCACCCGTCACGCGGTCCCTGCGGGGAGTCAAGCGGATACCCTTCCCGCTTGTCTTCCCGCCGAATGTAGATGATGAGCCCTGCGAAGAATATCCAGAAGGCGTAGAGCGCAATCTGGGCTCCGTCGATGTACTGCATCGCTACGGCTCCGTGCGTTGAAGTGTGGTCAAGCGGGAATGTCCGCCAGCCCGAACGAACGGGCGGCTCGATCGCGCTCGGCTTGACCGGCGACGCGACGGGAGACGAGAGGTCCCAGTGCCACCAGCGTGGCAAACAGCATCAGGATCTCGAGATGATAGACCGCGGAATACGGGACCGACGGCACGTTGAGCCCCGGGCTGAGGGCCCCACGCTGCACCAGATGGGACAGCCAATCCTTCAGCACGCCGCTGAGCGCGAATGACAGCCCTTCGGCGGTGGCGAACACCGCCCCCCAGGCCCCGAGCGCGATGCCGTGCTGCGACGGATCGCGCAGTTGCATCGCGAACGACAGCGTCCCGACGCCGAAGAACCCTTCGCCGAAGCCGATCAGCGCGACGCCCGTGCGGAACATCAGGGCCGACTCGACGGGACTGGCGAAGACGATGAGCGCGAAGCCGACGATGCCCACCATGACCCCGATGGCGGCGAGCCGGATGGGATCGAGATGGCGACGGAGCAGTGACGCTGAAATGCCGAACGCGATCACCGCACCCACGGCCATGATAGCGGTGAGCATGGTGGTCTGGGACACGGACAACCCGAGGACTTCCCCGCCGTACGGCTCGAGCAGGACGTCCTGCAGATTGAAGGCGAAGAAGCCCAGCCCCGACGCGACCAGCAACCGGACGGCCTGTCCGCCGGCGGCGAACGTGCGCCACGCCTCGCGGAACATGGGTCGGCGCTCACCCTTGGCGTACTCGACGATGCCGCGGACGCGGGCTTCCTGCTTCCACAGCGAAATCATGTTCACCAGAATCGTGAACACGGCCGTGCCCTGAATGACCTGAATGAGCCGCAGCGGGGTGAAGTCGCGCAGCACCGACTCGAGAAAGAGCGCGCTGATCAACGTGCCCATGAGCATCATCAGATACATCAGCGCAATGACGCGCGGCCGTTTGTCCTCGGACACGACATCAGTGGCCAGCGCCAGCCCAGCGGTCTGCGTGGTGTGCGCCCCCGCCCCCACGAGCAGGAACGCGATGGCGGTGCCCACGTGCCCAATCCAAGACGGGCCCACCCGCGGGCCGTCGGAAAGCACCAGCAGCGCGAACGGCATGATGGACAGACCGGCGAACTGCAGCATGGTGCCGCCCCAGAGGAACGGCACCCGCTTCCATCCGAGAATGCTCTTGTGCGTGTCCGACTTGAAACCGATCAGGGCGCGGAACGGCGCGGCCAGCAGCGGGATGGCCAGCATGATGGCCACCAGCGACGCGGGCACCCGGAGCTCGAGGATCATGACGCGGTTGAGCGTGCCCACGAACAGCGTCTGCACCATGCCCACCGACAGCTGAAACAGGGACAACCGCAGCAACCGGCTGAGCGGCATGTCCGCCGTCGCCACGTCGGCGAACGGCATGAACCGCGTACCAAGCGTCAGCCAGACGCGAACGGAAACCCCGGGTTTCGCGGACATCGGCGTTACCAGACCGGCTGCATGCGGACATCGGCGGGCAGCGCCTGCCGGTGCGGCGTCCGCAGGAACAGCTGCACGAAGGTCAGCGCATTCGCCGCCTTGAGCAGGGTGACCTTCACCGTCGCGACGACCCCACCGGTGGCTTCGGCTTTCCGCATGGCATCCGTATTCCGCCACATCCGGTCCATGAGTGCCCAGAAGCCCTCACTCTCGGTGTCGATGGTGTCCGGGAACACCTGGCGGCAGATGAGATTGGTGAGCTTGATGACCCGACGGTCGTAATCGTCGACATCGATACCCATGTGCGCGAAGAACGGCGCGCGCGCGTGATCGCGCACGTACATCGTGCAGAACACCGCCAGCAGGAAGAAGCGGATCCAGAGCTTGTTGCGCCCTTCCAGCAGCTCGGGGTTGGAGCGCATGAGCACCGCAAAGGCTTCGCCGTGGCGGAACTCATCGAGGCACCAGTTCTCGAACCACTTGAAGATCGGGTGAAAGCGCTTGTCCGGCTGCTTCTCGAAGTTGCGGAAAATCGTGACATAGCGCGCGTACCCGATCTTTTCGGACAGATACGTGGCGTAGTAGATGAACTTCGGCTGGAAGAACGTGTACTTCTTCGCCTTCGTGAGAAAACTCAGATCGACTGCGACATCAAAGTCGTTGAGCGTGTGGTTGATGAAGCCGGCATGGCGGCCTTCGTCACGGCTCATGAACCCGAACAGCTCGCGCACTTCGGGGTTCTTGATGCGCTTCTTGATTTCCGCGTACAGAATGCAGCCGCTGAACTCGGCCGTCACCGACGAGACCAGAAATTCGATGAACTGCTCGCGCAGCGACGGGTCCATGGCCGAAAAATCGGCGTCGAACTCCTCGTTGCGCTTGAAGTGGTTTTTGTTCGGATCGCGGCGGAACTCGGCGAGAATGTCGTCCCACATCTGCTGATGTTCCGGCTTGATGCGCAGGGCGTCGATCTTGCCGAAGTCGGTGGTGTAGAACCGCGGATTCAGCATCGCATCCTGCTGCGCGTTCTTCGTGCTCTCGTTCACGTTGTCGTAGGCGCGAACGGGCAGGTCGGTGGTGGTGGAGTACATGGTGGTTCTCTCCTCAGCCTTCGAAGCCGACGTCGTACAACTCGTAGAGTTCCGTGCCGCCGGTGAGCTTCACGAACTGCCGCCGCAGCCAGCTGGCGCGTTGCACGGTGGCCCGCGACGTGTAGGTACGCTGCGTTCCGAACGGGATGCGCGTGGGCGTGTTATGCACCAGCACGGCATCCCCCGGGTCAACCTCGACGCCGTCGAGATCGACGTGCGCGTGGAAGTGATCGTGCGTCGACTCGAGGTCGATCGTGCACGCCACGTCCACGGTGCGCCGCATCATGAACCATCCCGCGGCGGCTACCACACCGGCCGCCACGATCCCCCACGTCATGCCATCCATAACCACGCTCCTCGTCGTGAACCGTCAGGCCCGCGGGCCGCGCGCGGCGGCCAGCGATCCATTTTGCAGCGCAATGGCCATCGAGCGATAGAACCCCCGCTCCACCAACCGTGTCCCCACCATCCCCCAGCTGTCGAGCGCAGGGGTGGTCAGCAGCCCATTTCGGAAGTCCCGTTCGGACACGGGCACGATGGACGGCGCCCGGTCCTGCCGCGGAAACAGCTTCCCCACAAAATGCATCGCGGACAGCAGCGGCGTTTTGGGTGCGACGGTCACCAGCATCCGCTCGCGGATCCGTGGGGCCAGCGCGGCCAGTGCCGCCGTCATCTCCCGCGGTTCGTAGTGAATGAGCGAGTCCATGGCGACCATCACGTCGAACGTGCCGAGTGCCGGGTCGAGCATGTCGCCGCTGCGGAAGTCGATCTCGACCCCCTCGGCCTCGGCCCGTTCGCGCGCATGCGCCACCAGCGTGGGCGAGAGATCGATGGCGACGACCTCCGCCCCGCGGCGGGCCAGGTCGATGGCCAGCGTGCCCGTGCCGCAGCCGGCGTCGAGGATGCGCACCCCGTGCAGGTCGGGGTTGATCCAATGCAGCAGCGTGTGGCGCATCTGGTCGCGCCCCGCCCGCACCGACGCGCGGATCCGGGACACCGGCGCGTCCGAGGTGAGCGTTTTCCACGCCACGGCGGCGGTGCGGTCAAAGTACTCCCCGATCCAGGCCCGCCGCTCGAGGTACGACGCCGATGTGGCGTGCGAACCCCCAGGCGACGTAACCCCGAACGACGGACCCGGAGTCGAGGAGATTTCAGGAGTAAGTTGCGTAGCCATCAGTCGAACCCCAGCAGGTCGAAGATTTCGCGATCCTTGAGCGGATTTGCGGGCAACGGCACCACCTCGTCGAGCATCCGCGACGCCAGCAGCATGTACTGCTCCTGCGCCGCAATCACTTCCGGCGAATCTTCCATCTCGAAAATGGTGCACTTCTTGAGCCGGCTGCGCCGGATGGCATCGATGTCCTGGAAGTGCGCCATCGTCTTCAGGCCGACGGCCTTGTTGAAGCGGTCGATCTCGTTGGTGTCCTTGGACCGGTTCGCGACCACGCCGCCCAGGCGCACCTTGTAGTTCTTGGACTTCGCCTGAATGGCCGCGATGATGCGGTTCATGGCGAAGATCGAGTCGAAGTCGTTAGCGGTGACGATCAGGCAGTAGTGCGCGTGCTGCAGCGGGGCGGCAAACCCGCCGCACACGACGTCGCCGAGCACGTCGAAGATCACCACATCGGTGTCTTCCAGCAGATGGTGTTCCTTGAGCAGCTTCACCGTCTGGCCGGTGACGTAGCCGCCGCACCCGGTACCGGCCGGCGGTCCGCCCGCCTCGATGCACTGCACGCCGTTGTAGCCCTCGAACATGAAGTCCTCGGGGCGCAGCTCTTCGGAATGGAAGTCGACCGATTCGAGCACGTCGATCACGGTCGGCACCATCTTCTTGGTGAGCGTGAACGTGGAATCGTGCTTCGGGTCGCAGCCGATCTGCAGGACCCGCTTGCCGAGGCGTGAGAACGCCGCCGACAGGTTCGATGAGGTCGTGCTCTTGCCGATCCCGCCCTTGCCGTACACGGCAATGACGAGCGCGCCGTCGATCTTGGTGTTCTCATCGAGGTGCACCTGCAGGCTGCCCTCGCCATCACCCACGGCGTCGAGAATCGGGAGTCGCGTAGCGGTCATCGTGTGGCTCCAGTCGTGAGACAGGTCATGCGTGTACCCCCTCCAGACGGTCTTCGAGGTCCGCTGCCGCGTCGCGCAGCGCCTCGAGTGTCGCTTCATCAGGGGCCCAAAATCCACGGTCGTTCGCTTCCAACAAGCGCTGCGCCAGTCCTGACGCAGCATCGGGGTTGGCCTGCGCGAGTCGCTCACGCATGGCCTCGTCCAGCACGAATGTCTTGGACACCTCGGCGTACACCCACTGCGGCACCGCCCCTGCACCGCCGGTGGCCGACCATCCCAGCGTGGTCGTCATGTGCCCGGCGATATTGCGCACGCCCTCATAGCCGTACTGCAGCTGGCTTTCATACCAGCGCGGATTGAGCATCTTCGTGCGCGTCTCCAGCTCCACCTGCTCGTTGAGCGTACGGACCTTCCCCTTCGCGCCGTTATAATCGCCCACGTACACCGACGGCGCACTCCCCCGCTCCTTGGCGATCACCCGCGTCATGCCACCCAGCGATTCGACGTACTGGTCGATATCCGTGGCCCCGAGATCGACGGAATCGAGTCCTTGAAAGGACAGCGCGGCCTGACTGAGCGCCCGCTTCATGAGCGCCGGCTGGGCCGTGGGACGGCCATCGCAGCCGTACGCGAAGCTCTTGCGCTGCACGAACAGGTCGGCCAATTCGTCTTCGTTCTGCCAGCGACCGGTTTCGATCAGCAGGTTCACGTTCGAGCCGTAGGCACCGTCGGCATTCGAGAACACGCGCAGTGACGCCTGCGCCAGATCGCAGCCGGTGTCGGCCATCGTGGCCAGTGCGTGCTTGCGCACGAAGTTCTGCGACGGGTCTTCATCAGCCTGGGCGCAGAGCAGCGCCGCTTCCGCCAGCAGCTTCACCTGCAGCGGCAGGAGATCGCGGAAGATGCCGGAGAGCGTCACGATCACATCGATGCGCGGCCGCCCCAGCGACTCGAGCGGCAGCAGCCGCGCGCCCGTGAGGCGTCCCACGCTGTCGAAGCGCGGCACCACGCCCATGAGCGCCATCACCTGCGCCAGCGGCGTGCCCTCGCTCTTCATGTTGTCGGTGCCCCAGAGCACCACGGCGATGCTCTCGGGACATTCGCCGGTGTCGGCGGCATGGCGCGCCAGCAGCTGCTCGGCGCGCGTGCGCCCTTCGAGCATCGCGGCGGCACTGGGCACACGATACGGATCGAAGCCGTAGATGTTGCGCCCCGTGGGGAGGACCGCGGGATTCCGCAGCAGGTCACCACCGGGCGCCGGTGCCACGTACCGCGCATCGAGCGCGCGCAGGATGCCCGGGACCTCGTGATCTTCACGCAGCGCCGCGTCATAGCCGGCCAGGAGCGCCAGATGCTGCGCGAGCGCCTTGCCGTCGGCCACGGTAATGCCCTGCGCCTTGGCCTCGGCCTTCGCCGCCTGCAGGGCCTGCGACGGTTCGCCGGTGCTCACGAGGGCGCGGACGGCGTGACGCACCACCGCCTCGGCCAGCCGCGCGGCCTCGTCATCGCCGGCGCGCTGCGAGTGACCGGCCATGACCGTATCACCGATCGGCAGCAACTCGGCATCCGGCCGACCCCCGCGTGCGATCTCGACCAGCACATCCACGCGCGCGTCGGGCGCCATCGCCTCACCCACCACGTGCAGCCCCATCGGGATGAGACTGTACTCGAGTTCCAGCAGCCGCTCGCGCAACGTGGCGATCTTCGCGTCGGTCTCCCCGGCCGTCCATGCCGGCTCGGCCACCGCGAGCTCCACCGCCGCGGCCTGACGCTGGACCAGTTCGCGCAACGCATCCGCCTCCGACGCCTGGGCGCCGTCGAGGGCGCGCCACCGGTCGAGTGTGGCCTTGAGATCGAGCAGGCCGCGATACAGCCCCGCGTTGGCGATCGGCGGTGTGAGATACGACACCAGCGTGGCGTTGCCACGGCGCTTGGCGAGCGTGCCTTCCGACGAGTTGTTCGACGCGTACAGATACACGTTGGGCGTATCGCCGATGAGGCGATCGGGCCAGCAGGTGGCATCGAGGCCGGCCTGCTTGCCGGGCATGAACTCGAGGGCGCCGTGCGTGCCGAAGTGCAGGATAGCATCGGCGGCGAAATCCTCGCGCACCCAGCGATAGAAGGCGCTGAAGGCATGCGTGGGCGCGAAGCCGCCTTCGAACAGCAGCCGCATCGGATCGCCTTCCCAGCCGAAGCTGGGCTGCACGCCGATGAAGATATTGCCAAGCTGCAGCCCCATCACATGGATGGTCTGGCCGTCGGCCAGTTGGCGCCCCGGCGCCGAGCCCCACGTTTTCTCGATCTCCGCCAGATGCACTTCACGGCGCACGTGATCGTCCACGGCAATGCGCGTGTGCACGTTGGCCGGCGCCCCGAACCGTTCGCGATTGCCGCCGGTGAGCCGCTCGCGGAGGTCGTCGGCGCTGGCGGGCAGATCGACCGTGTAGCCCTGCTCCTTGAGCGAGGCCAGCACACGTTGCAGCGACGGGAACACCGCGAGGTACGCCGCGCTGCCGGTGTTGCCGGCGTTGGGCGGGAAGTTGAACAGCACGATCGCGAGTTTGCGTTCGGCGCGCTCGCGACGGCGCAGGATCACCAGTCGGGCCACGCGCTCGGCCACGCGCTCCACGCGCTCGGTGATCGGCTCGGACGCCGCGGCCATGCCGGGCTTCGGTTCGCCTTTGCCGCCGAACACGGTGGGCGCAATGGCCCCGTCGAGTTCAGGGATCGCAATCTGGAGCGTGGCCTGCAACGGATTCAGTCCGCGGGCATCACGCGTCCACTCGTCGATCGTCTGGAACTCGAGCGTCTGCAGCGTGAGATACGGCACGTCCAGCGTGCGCAGCACGTCCTGCGCCGCGTTGGCGTCGTTGTACGCCGGGCCGCCCACCAGCGAAAAGCCGGTGAGGTTGATCAGGGCGTCGATGGTGCCACGTCCGCGCCCGTCGGTGAAATAGCGGGTGATCGCCGGCCGGGCATCCAGCGCGGACGCAAAGGCGGGGACCACGCGCAGTCCCCGCGCCTCGAGCGCCCGCACCACCGCCGCATAGTGCGCCGCGTTGCCGGCCAGCAGGTACGACCGGCCGACGAGCACCCCTACCGTACCGGCGCCCGTCGATGCGCCGGCTCCCGTACCACGGGCACGCGGGAGGTCCGTGAGCGACTCGACGAGACCGCGCCCGGGGAGGTCGGGGTGCCACAAGCCGACCTCTGGATACTGCTGCGGCTGCGCCGGGGCGAGCGTTCCCTTGAGGGCCGCGCGCGGTCCCGCGGCGTAGCGGTCCACGAGGTACCGCACCATCTGCTCGATGTTGTCATCAGAGCCGGCCAGCCAGTACTGCATGAGCAGCAGGTACGCGCGCACATCCTGCGCCGTCCCGGGGATGAACTTGAGAATCGACGGCAGCGTGCGCAGCGCCGACATCTGCCGCTCGCCGCTCGA
>JARIEX010000108.1 GCA_031127095.1 Gemmatimonadota bacterium | reverse complement strand
TGAATGCGACTGGACCGGGAGAAGGAAAGTTGACCGCCGCCGTGCTGCGCCTCGCCCTCTTCCTCGTGGTGCTCGTGGCCACGTGGAGCGTGGCCCGCGCGCTCGGCTTTCAAGAGTATATCCGCCCGGAGCGCCTCGGAGCGATGGTGCGCGACGCGCGGGCGGTGCCGTGGGCGGCGCCGGCGTTCGTGCTGCTGTACGCCGTCGTGGCCACGGTGGGACTCCCGGGGCTGCCGCTCACGCTGGCCGGCGGCGCCATTTTTGGACTGGCGGGTGGCATCGGACTCACGTGGATCGGGGCCACGATCGGCGCCACGGGCGCCTTCGTGCTGGCCCGCACACTGGGCGGTGACGCACTGCGCGCGCTGCTCGGCGCACGCGCCGGTACCTTGGACCGCTTCACCGGCGACGGGGCCTTCGGCACGATCCTGCGCCTGCGACTGCTCCCCGTGGTCCCCTTCAACGCCCTCAACTTCGGCGCGGGGTTGGCCGGCGTACGGCTGATGCCGTACGTGGCGGCCACGGCCATCGGCATCGTACCGGGGACCAGCGTGTACACCTACTTCGCCGACGCGCTGCTCGCCGGCGCCGACGGCGCGCGCGAAACGGCCTACGCGCGGCTCGCGATTGCGAGTCTGCTGCTGCTGGCGCTGTCGTATGCCCCGGCGCTGGCCAGGCGCGCCGGCTGGATCGCCACCCTGTTCATCGCCCTCGCCGCCGGCGCGATGCCGCACCGCGTCGAGGCCCAAGCACCGCCGCCGGCCGCCACCGTCGCCACCGTGGATCACAGCGCCTGGAACACGCTGCTGGCCGCGTACGTGACCGACGGCCTGGTGGACTACGACGCGTTCCAGCGCGACCCGCGCTTCGCCGCGTATCTCGCGCTGCTCCAGCGCACGCGTGTGGCGCCGTTGGGGCGCGCCGAGCAGCTGGCGTACTGGATCAACGTGTACAACGCGTACACCATCGCGCTGCTCAACGGCCGCGGCGAGCGCCGCTCCATCCGCCGCATCAACAAAGTGCTGGGGGTGACGCTCAAGAGCCCGTGGGCCGAGCCCGTCGTCGCGGCGGACGGCCGTGTGCTCACGCTGGACGACGTGGAGCACCAGATCATCCGACCGCAGTTCAAGGACCCGCGCATTCACGTGGCGCTGGTGTGTGCCGCCATGGGCTGTCCGCCGTTGCGCAGCGAAGCGTTCGTGGCGGCCCGTCTCGACGCGCAGCTCGACGATCAGGCGCGCCGCTTTCTCGCGCAGCGCCACAAGAACCGCGTGGACGTGGCCACGGGCACCGTGTACGGCTCGCCGATCTTCACGTGGTACCGCGACGACTTCGGCGGCACACTGGCGGGGGTGGGCGCGTTCTGGGCCGCCTACCTGCCGCCGGGCCCCGAACAGACGCTCGTGCGCAGCGGCCGGTTCCGGTGGGTGGACACCGAGTACGACTGGGCGATCAACCGACGGCGTCCCACGGCGCGGTAGCGCCGCGGCAGTACGCCAGTGCGGCGCGTTAGCTCAGCGCCGATCTCTCAGCCGCGCCAAGCTGCTAGACGGTCACGATACGGAGTTCACCGAGTGATATTTCACGCAGCGCCAGCAGGACGGCTGGTGCGCTGGGCGCAAGAACCGTCAAGCGATTGCTGACGGCTCTTAGCACAATGATGCGCAGACGCCGACCGCGCAGGTTTTGCTGATAGCGCAGGCTCTGGTCCATCGTGATGAATGCGTCGAATTCACCTTCGGCGGCTTCGAGCAGCGGGCCGTCATCGAGATCGGACCACCGTCGCTGGTGCGTCGTTTCAGTGCGATGTCCTGGTAACAGCGCGGCATAGGCGCGCGGCAAATTGCTGTCGAGCAAGATGCGCACGCGGTCGTCAGGCCGCCGGTGAAATCAACACCCGCTTGGCAAGCTCGAGCACCGCGATCGCGTGCTCACGCGACACGCTCGGAAACTCGTCAAGAAAATGGTCGAGCGGATGACCCGCTTCGAGGTAGTCGATGAGGCTCTGCACCGGTACGCGCGTCCCCGCGAACACCGCAGTGCCGCCGAGGCGATCGGGCGAGCTGGAGATGAGTGGGCTTGGCAGAACCACCATGAGAGCGCTCCGGTATGGGTAGTTGAAATATACACAGAGCGACGCCGTCCCACGGCGCGGTAGCGCTGCGCCGCGCCCCCTACCGCCGCACCGCCGTATCGCCCAGCACCGCCCGGTTCGCACGGTACGGTGAGAATCCCACCCCCCAGTCCACGCCGATCACGTCCATCCACACGCGGGGGCCGTCCACGTGGACCACGAGGTAGTGGTACGGGTTGTCACCCGGCTGCGTCCCCGGCTTCACGAGGTGCGTGAGACGCACCGAGTCGGCACCGCCGGCGCTGGCGTACGCGCGCAGATCGGGCTCTCCCTGATACGTGTACACCGGCGCGCCGCCGCCACCGCTCACGATCTGGTCGATACGGCGCGTCTGCCCCGACGCGTCGCGATAGCGCTCCACCCAATGCTCGAAGAAGTGTTCGTGCCCGGTGAACAGCAGCTCCACGTGGTGCTTCCGGAACAGCGGCATGTACCGCTCGCGTACCGCCACCGTGGGCCGTTCTATCGTGGTGCCACCATGCGGCCCCGACGAGAACGCGGGATGATGAAAGAACGCGACGACGTGCGGAAACCGCTTCCGGTCCAACCCCTCCAGCTGCCCACGCACCCACGCCAACTGCGTGGGATCCTCGGCGATGTTCGAATCAAACGCGATCACGAACGTATTGCCGTAGCCGAAGGCGTACGTGGGATAGCCGTCCAGCCGGCGCGTGGCGCCATCGGCGGGAATCAGCTGGCGCATGGCACTGAGGTAGTGCTGCAGCGCCTCCACCCGACCCGACGCGCCAAGGTCCCCCGACGACGTCACATCGTGATTGCCCGGCGCGAGGAAATACGGCACGCCACCCACCGTGGTGAGCCGGTTGATCAGCCCCACGAAGCTCACGTTCCACTGCTTGGGATCGCGGCCGTTCACCACCGCGTCGCCGCTCTGCAGCACGAAGCGCACCGGATCGGGGCCGTGCTCCATGCTCTTGATCGTGCGCAGCATCGACTCGACCACCAGCGAGTGCTCGTACTGTTCCGCCACGCCGTCGCGCCGCCCGCGCGTATCCCCGTACGCGATGAACGAGAAGCGCGTCACCGACGCACTCGCCGCCTCCGCGGGGATCGGGGTGCGCGGCGTGGCGATCGCCGTAACCGCGGCGGCCTCCTGCGCCTGCGCCACAGTGGGCGCGACGGCGGGCGCGAGCAACAGGACACCGCCCAGCAGCGCGGCGCGGCACGACGGAATGGCACGGAAGCGGCAGGGAGCGCGCATGCGAGAGTGGGATAGCGTGAAGGTCAGGACCAACGACTCGGGGAAGATACTCAACCGCCGGTGCGCGACGGTGTATACAGCGTGGGCCCCGGTGGCGCCGTGCGCCGGCTCCCGGCGCGCTTCCACGCGTCGTAACGCATCCGCAACGTCTTCACCGGATTGGCGCTCTCGCCCTTGACGATGTCGTTGTCGGTCACGCTGAGAAACGCGAAGTACGCGCCGTCGCTGTGCGTGACGCCGGCCTGATCGTCTTTGTTCGCGATGGCGAGATACGACACATGCGCCGTGCGGTTGTCGCACGGCACGAACTCGAGCGGGTTGTTGGCGCAGTTGCACCGCTTGTCGCCGCCGTTGTCGTCGGCCGCTTCCATGGCCGCCATCACATGATCGGCGAGCGTGCCCGACGCGCGGCTGAACGCCAGCGCCGCCTTGTGCACCACGTCGTAGCCCAGCAGCGTGTTCCCCTGCACCTGATAAAAGAAGTCGCCCACCTGTCCGCCGAAAAACAGCGACGACGGCGAATTCCCGGTACCGTTGAAGCCGGCCATGTTGTTGGCCGCCGTGATGGTGCCGCCGTTGGGGAAGGCCAGAATGCCGAACTGCCGGCGCTCGATGTTGGGGTCCCGCTTGAGCATCTCGAGAATCTGCTGCGGCGGTGTCCCCTTCTTGAGTTCGCGGTACACCAGCATCTGGTTTTCGCGCGTGTTATCGGCGCCGGCCTGACAGGCGGCCACCCCCACCCCCGGCACGATCACCGCCTGCAGATCCATCAGGTCGCGCGCCGCCACGGGGGTGCGCTGTGGGAACGCCGACTGCCGGACACAAGTGGCCGACGCGATGATGACCTGTCCGGTTTTCGTGTCGATGGCGATCACCGACCAGGTGGCGAAGGCGGACCGCGGAGCGAGCACCAACAGACAGAGGGCCAGCAGGAGACGTGTCATGGACGGGGCGGTGTCAGGGGGGAGATGGGCTCTGGTAATCTGCGGCCGCGGGACGCCCCCCCACAACGACCGGCGCCCCGCGCACGCGCTGACCGCCCCGGGCCGCACGCCCATGGTGGTTTGCCGCACCACAGGCGATAGTTTCCACGATCGTCAC
This sequence comes from Gemmatimonadota bacterium, assembly GCA_031127095.1. Taxonomy (GTDB): domain Bacteria; phylum Gemmatimonadota; class Gemmatimonadetes; order Gemmatimonadales; family Gemmatimonadaceae; genus Gemmatimonas. The sequence goes on along the minus strand of JARIEX010000108.1, from coordinate 6,616 downwards.
CGGGCCGCACGGCGCCGGTTCACCCACAGACAGGCGGAACGATGCACGGTGTCCTGATTGCTCTACACAATGTGCTGGCGTGGCTCGTGCTCGGCGTCGGCGCGCTGGTCATCGTGAAGGGCGCCACGCGGCAGGCGGCGTGGAACGCGGGCGACACCTCGTGGGTGCGACGCCTCACGCTGCTGGTGCATCTGCAGCTCGTGGCCGGACTCGCCCTGTGGTTCGTGAGCCCCGCGGTACAGGCCGCCCGCAGCGCCATGGGCGAGTCCATGAAGGACAGCGGGCTGCGACGCCTGCTGGTGGAGCACCCCACGCTCATGCTCGCGGCCGTCATCGCCGCCACCATCACGAGCGTCCGGGTGCGGAAGGCCGACGGCGCGGCGGTGAAGAGCCGGCGTGCGCTGGTGGGCACGCTCATCACGCTCGCCCTCATGGCCGCCGTGATTCCGTGGGCGCAGCTGGTGGCGCGCTGGACGGCGTGATCACGCGAATGGAGTCGTCCCCGGCCGCATGACGACAACCGCCTTCACCCTGCGCGAGTTCGGGGTGCCGGCGCTGGAGCAGCCGGACGGCACGGTGGTCCAGCGCGGCGGCAAGCAGCTCGCCGTGCTGATCTGGCTCGCGCACGCCGGTGCGCGCCGCTACAGTCGCGAGGAGTTGTGCGAGCTGTTCTGGCCCACCGACCCGCCGCAGAACGCGCGGAAGTCGCTGCGGCAGGCGCTGTCGGTGCACCGCCGGTGGCTGGGCGAGGCGCAGCTGTGCACCGACGACGATCTGGTCTGGGTGCGCGACGGCGCCATCAGCCGCGAGTCGCAACGACTGCGCGAGGCCGCGCGCGCCGGTGATTGGGACACCGCCATGGCGTGCGTGCGCGGACCCTGGCTGCAGGGCACGGAATTCGCCGGTGGTCCGCGCTTCGAACGCTGGGTGCTCAGCGAACGGGAAGCGCTCGCGCTCGAATTTGCGGACGTGGTCACGCGTCAGGTCGCGGCGTGCACCGCGGCCGGCGACCTCGACACCGCGTGGGCCGTGGCCCGCGTGGGCCATGATCTGGCCCCGCGCTTCGAGCCACTCGTCGTGCTGTCGGTGGACACGCTGGTGGCCCTCGGGGAATTCGCCGAGGCACGCGCCCTGTTAATCCACTTCACCAACGAACTGGCGCAGGACGGCGACGTCGCCTCGGAGCGCATACGTCGGCTGCAGCGACGGCTGGCGACCACCGCCCGCGACGGGACCGGCCTCGCGCCGGCCGCCACCCAGCTGGGCGATCGCCTCGTGGGGCGTGACGCCGAGATGGCCATCGTGCAACGGGCCCTTGGCCGCGCGCGGCAGCACCAGATGCAGCGGCTGGTCGTGAGCGGCACGGCGGGGATGGGCAAGACACGCCTGCTCGACGAGATCGACGCGCGGTTGCGCACGCAGTCGGTGCAGTTGGTCCGCGTGCGTCTCGCCCCGGAGATGCACGACGTGGCCGGCGCCGCCCTCACCGAGTACGTCCGCGCGCTCGCGTCCCTCGGCGGCGCGGCCGGCGTGAGCGCCCCCACGGCAGCCGTCCTCACGGGGCTCGTACCCGATCTCACCGCCGCGTTCCCGGGCGTCACGCCGGCCGCCGCCCCCGCGCGCCCCGACGTGCTGTATGAGGCCGTCGCCGATCTCTTGCAGGCGGTGACCGAGGAGCGCCTGACGGTGGTCCTGCTCGACGACGCGCATCACCTCGATGCGCTGAGCCGCGACGTGTGGCACCGGCTCGGCACGCGCACCGCCGCCGCGCTGCTGGAAGTGGCCACCACCCGCGAGCGCGATGCGGTCCCGCACAGCACACGCCTGCTGCTGGCGCCGCTTGTGGCCGGCGACATCCACGAACTCCTCGACGAAGCGGCCACGCTCCCGGACGCGCCGTGGCGCGCGCCCCTGCTCGCAGCGCTGACCACCGCGTCGGCGGGGGCGCCCGGCCCGCTGCTGCGCGGGCTCCGCACGCTGGATCTCCGAGGGCATCTCCGGGTGCAGGACGGCGGCTGGCGCGTCGCGTCCCCCGCCGCCGTGACGGCCGACATCGCGCAGGCCTTCCGCGAGGCCCGATCGCCCGGCTCGGGCGAGGCGGCCCATCTGCTGGCGGTGTTGCACGTCTGGGGCCGTCCCCTGACGCAGTCGGACCTCATGACGGTCGCGGCGGCGCGATGGCGCGATGTCACGCCCGACGAGTGGCGGGCGGGGCTCCGAGGGCTCGAGCGTGAGGGGTTTGCAGTCACGCGCGCCGGCGAGTGGACCGCGGTGGACAGCGCGATCGCCGGCGCCCCCGACCCGGACACGGCGGTGCCGTTACTGACCGCCTTGGCCGTGCAGCTGCTCCGTGACGAGGCGCCCCCAATGGGCACCATCGAGCATCTGATGCGACGCGCCGGTGCGATGGATGCCTTCCCCGTGGCGGCGACGGTGATTCGTCGGGTGGCGCGAAAGCCGAGCGTCCGCGACGCCGGCCTGCGCGGGCGCGCGCTCGCCCGTCGGTGTGCGTCGGTGTCTGGGCGGCCGGAGTGGGAACCCCGCCTCTACCGGGCCATCGGGTTTGTGGGACGCCGCTCCCGCCCCGCACTCATCGCGCTCGGCGCGCTGGCGGCGTCCCTCGTGGTCGTGGCGGGCACCCTCACCGCCCTCTGGCAGCCGCGACTGGCCGTGGAGGCCGCCCCGATGGCCATGGCCGGCCTGCAGGGCGCGGTCGGGCTAGTCGTGCAGCCGCGGGTGGCGGTCTACGATGGCTTCGGGCGTCGGCGCGACGACCTCGCCATGACCGTGCGCGTCTCGGGGGAGCGGACGCGGGTGGTGGGTGATACCACCCGCCCGACCGACGCGGGTCGCGCGCAGTTCGAGCGATTGGCGCTGGTCCCGATGCGCCCCGACGCGGACGCGGCCTCCGAAGGGCGACCGCCGCAGTTGGTGTTCCGTGGACCGTGGTGGGTACGCGCGGCGCGCGTGGATGTGGCCGGTGTGCGGTGGGCCGGGGGTCGCGATCAATTCCGCGTGGTGCGTGCGGCCGTGAATGGACGGGCGCTGGATGGCCGTCAGATCGCGCGGGTGCGCACATCCGACGACTCCGTCCGTGTCACGCTCACCTTCGAATTCTCCACCGATAATGCCACGGCCAACTACGTGGTGGGGGCCGGGCCTACCTGGCTCCCGCACGGAGAATCCGTGGTCCGCGTGGCGGGGCTCCCGCGTCCCGTCGTCAACGCGTGGCAGACGGTGCGCTTTGCCGTACCCACCCCTCGGACCCCCGGCCGCCACTACGTGATCCTCGCGATGGGTACCGAGGACTCCGTGGATCACCTGTTCTCCGCCACCAACTGGGCCGTTGGCGCACCCGTCTGGGACGACGGCAATGACCTGCAGAGCCTCACGCCCGCGCGCCGCGCCTTCCTGCGGGACTCCGGCTGGGTGGTGCAACCACGCGCCCTCACCGGGCGGTACCGGCGCGCCGAGGGCGCTCTGGCCATCGGCGACTCGGCGTGGCGCGTGGGGGTGGGGGACTACGCCACCACCGGCGACCTGTTGATTCAGGGCACGGTGTTCGAGATCGCCGTCAACGAGTAACGCCCGGCCGCGGTCCGTGAGTCAGGGGGCCAGCACAGAGATCTCACGCACCTGCTCCATCCAGCTGCCGTCGCTCCGGCGGAAGCGGACTCGGATCTTCAGCGTCCCTGAGGCGGCCGGAACGACGTTCGCGTAATCCGCCTGCGCCACATTGTCGCCCCAGCCACCTCGTGCCCGCACGATTGTGGCGCTGCCCTCCACGACCTCGTATTCAGCGTTGCTCACGCTTTGCGAGCGCGTTCCACTACCCCAGAAGACCACCGGCCAGAAGCCGACGTAATCGCCGACGCGAGCGCTCAGGACCGGGTACGTACTCACGCTCCGTGGCGAACCACCGAACGCCTCCCCGAACGTGAGTGCCCGGAGGGAGTCGAGAGCTGACGGCAGAATCTTCACGCGATACAGACCGGTCGCCGTGCTCCCCGGCGTTCCCACCCGGATCTGTGTATCGATCGCCTCGAGTAACGGTCCGGCCACCACGGTCGACAGTCGCTGCAGGCACCCGTACTGACCACACGGGCGTGCATCGATGCTGACGAGGCTGGGATCAGCTGTTATGGTAAACGTCGCGCCCTGCAGCGTAGCGCCCTCCGCATTGAGCGCGCGGAAGGAAAACGTTCCGGTATCACCGTTCACGTACACGCCGTAGTGCTGCACCTCGATACGGGCGACCGGACTGCTGACCGCGACCGCCGCCGTGCCACGGGCCGGGACCTTGCCTCCGGTCTGCGCCGTGATGGTCACGAGGCCACCAGCCACGAGCGCCGTGGCGGTGCCATCGCTGCCGATCGATACCGCCGTGGAATCCGTGGTCGTCCAAGAGAGCGCGCAGTTGGCGACCGCGACACCGTCCGCCGTGCTCGCGGTGAACGTGATGCGACCGCCCACCAGCGGCGACCACGTGGCCGGCGATACGACGAGTCGCGTGGTCTTGGCCGGCACGGCGGGGCACGACGGCTTTTTCGCCGCACGGACGTCAAGATCGAGCGCGCCAGCCAGCGGATCAGCCCCGCTGCAGGCTGACAGCAGGAGGGGCATCGAGAGCACGAGCGCGCGAAATGGACGAGGCATGGACGGTCTCGGAGGGAGGGGGGGTGGGACGCCGGGACTGGCCCAGTCGCGATACGCACAGCCTAACTCCAGCGCGCCAACTAGCCGCCAAGTGGTTCTCCCGCAACACCTTGCCGTATGCTCCCGGCCGCACCGCCCCAATCCCCCCTACGGCGCTGGCGTCTCCGTCTCCGCCGTATCGGTGGGGTTCCACAGGTCCCCGTACAACTGCGGGCCGCACGACTGACAGATGCTGTGGCTGAACATCACGTCGGCGCGGTCGCTGATGTACGACTCCACCGACTCCCAGTACCCCTGGTCGTCGCGCACCTTCTTGCACGACGCGCAGATCGGGATCAGCCCCTTGAGCGCACGCACTTCCGACAACGCCGTACGCATCTCTTCGGTGACGGCTTTCAGGTTGTCGTTCGTGATGTGCAGCACCGCTTCGCGCTCGCGTCCGCGGCGATTGAAGCGCACCAGCACCACCGCCAGCGCCACCACCAGCGCCAGAATGATGGCGCCGAGAATACCGGCCAACCGCTGTCGTGCAATAATCAGCGACTGCGTGACCTGCGCGTCGCGCAACCGCTCGTTCTCCACCTGTTCGCGCGCCACCGCGGCGTTCGACTCGATGGCGGCGAGTCGCTGCGCCGTGGACTGGCTGAACACCGTGTCGCGCAGCGCCTGAAAGCGGCGCAGGTACCGGAGCGCCGCGCTGCTGTTGCCGCCGGCCTCCTCGAGGTCCGCCAACTCCTGCAGCGCCTGCAGCGTGAGCACGCGCTGCGACACCTGACTGGACAGCTGCACCGAGCGCGTGAGGACACCACGGGCCCGGTCGGCCTCGTTGAGGGCGCGGTACGCCTGCCCGAGGTCCAGCAGCACCCGGGCCTCGCCCCGCGGGGTGCGCGCGGCATCCCCCACCGCACGCGCCGAATCGAGCACCGCGATGGCCTCGCGCGGACGCCCTTCGCGGAGGAACAACTGCGCGCGCGCGGCCGCATTGAGCGACCACCCGGACGTCGAATCAGACGGCGACCCGCGGTTGTATGCCACCTCGGACTCCTGCAGTAACCCGCGCGCGCGCGGGTACTCGCGGAGATCGGTGTACAGCGACGCCAGACAGTTCAATGCATAGCCTAGCGTGGCGGGCACGCCGGCTGTCCGGGCGGTGGCAACCGCCTCCAGCGCCACGGGGAGCGCACGGTCGTACTGCCCCCAGTCCTGATACGTCTTGCCGATGTTGGCCAATACCCGCGAGGTGGCGGCCGCGTCGCCGTCGAGGCGGCGCCGCGCCAACGACGCCATGAAGGCGTTCAGTGCCGGCTCATAATTGGCCAGCTGGTAATAGGTCGCCCCGAGACTGTTGAGCACCTGACCCAGCCCCACGCTGTCGCCCAGCGCGGTGCGCAGCCGGCGCGCCTGCTCCAAATGCACGAGGGCGCTGTCGTAGTCGTTCCGGATCCAGTGGATGAGCCCCAGACCGTACGCCACGTCCGACAGCAACGCCGAGTCGCCCGCCTGCGTGGCCAGCCGCATGGCCAGTCGGTACTCGACCACCGACGCCGCCGGGTCCGTGTACCGCAGCACCCCCGCCAGCCGCCGGTGCGCCGCGGCCAGCACCGCGTCGGTGGCGGTGGCGCGTCCACTCCCACCCGCCCCGAGCGCGCGCAGCGAATCGATCGCGCGCCGCAGCCCCGCCACGGACGTATCACGGGGCGTAAACGCGGACACCCGCGGCGCGACCTTGGCCGCCTGCGCGGCGGCCGGTGCCGCCGCAGCGGCGCCTAGCGTGACCGCGGCCACGACGGCCCGCCACAAGCGCCCGCGCGGCACGGTCGGCCGCGCGGCGCGGAATGATGTCAGAACTGGATGCATACCGGAACCGGAGATGCGCGCTGTTACCCGAAGTGAAAAACTACTACCGTCGCGCCACCGCCGCCTTCGGCGTGTACCACTCCCCACGAATCCAGTCCACCAC
>JARIEX010000010.1 GCA_031127095.1 Gemmatimonadota bacterium | reverse complement strand
CGGGTGAGGACGAACGCTGGGGGCGTGCCGATACCGCGCGGGTCCGTCGCGCGGGGCGCGCGGCCGCGACGCCGGGAATGGTGGCCGGCATTCTCGAGGCGCACGAGAAGTGGGGCAAGCTCACACGGGCGCAAGTGATGGCTCCCGCGATCGCCCTCGCCCGCGACGGCTTCATCGTGTCGCCGCTGCTGGCGCGGACCATTCTCTCGTCGCGCGATAAGTTGATGGCCGACTCGCTGGCGGCCGCGCGCTTCATGCCGCGCGGTGAGGCGCTGCGCCCCGGTGACCGGCTGGTGCAGCCGGAGTTGGCGGCCACGCTGCAGCGCCTGGCAGAGCAGGGCCGACCGGCCTTCTACACGGGCGCCATTGCGGAGCGCCTCGCGGCCAAGGTGCAGGCGCAGGGCGGGCTGATCACCGTGGGCGACATGAACCGCTACTTCCTCACGCCGATGCGGCCGCTGTGCACCATGTGGCGTGGCTACACCCTGCTGGGCGCGCCGCCGCCGATGGGCGGTGCGGCGGTGCTCGAAATGCTGCAGATGGCCGACGCCGCCGGCATCGCGGACGCCGGCAACTTCACCGAGAACGGCGACGCGGTGGCGAAGCTCGCCGACATCATGCGCATCGGCAACGCCGACGCCGGGGCGCATCGCGGCGATCCGCTCGCTCAGCGCGTGCTGGCCCACGGTGTGGTGCATCCGGGCTACGCGCGGCAGCGTGCGACGCTGGTGGGTGGCGTGCTCCCTGATACCGCCGTGGCCGGTGATCCGTCGGCGTTCGACACGATGCCGGCTCCCGGCGCGTGCGCGTCGTTCGATCCCTATCCCGCCGCGGCCGCGCGCGTCGGTGCCGCACCGCCGCCGTCGCGCGATGCGGAGCCGGAGGGGCAGAGCTTCACGTCGCACCTCGCGGTGGTAGATGGCGACGGCAGCGCGGTGTCGGCGACCACGACGGTGGGCGTCCTGTTCGGCTCCGGCGTCTACACCGACGGCTTCTTCCTCAACTCGGCCGGCAACAACTTCGACGCAAAGACGCGCGGCACGAATCGCTACGCGAACTCAACGATGTCGCCGACGATGGTGCTGGAAGGGAATCAGGTGCGGCTGGTGGTCGGCGCGGCGGGGTCGCAGTACATCCAGCCGGCGATCACGCAGGTCACGATCCGCATGCTGGCGTTCGGCGAGGATCCCGCCGTCGCGCTCTCGGCGCCGCGCATCCACGCGAGCGACAACCTGAAGGAGGTCGAGGTCGAGCCGGGCTTCGCGACGGGCGTGTATCAGGCGCTGGTGGCCCGCGGCTATGCGCCGGCCAGCCGCATTCGCGACATCAGCTTCGGTGGCGTGCACGCCGTGTTCGTGCGTAAGGACGGCCGTCGGATCGGCGTGGCGGATCCCCGGCGCGACGGCACCGCCGCGGGCTGGTAAGGGACCGGTTCGGGCGGCGGGGCGCCGGTAGGCGCCCCGCTCTCTTGCCAAAGGTTTAGGCTCGACTAAATTACATGAATGGGTAATGCGAATATTGGAGGGCCGACGGTCGATCCGACGGCGGATCCGGCGGCGGATCCGGCGAAGCTCACGGGTGTCGATGCCGGGTGGCGTCAGGCGCGCCTGGCGCCGTCGCTGGCTGAGGTACACCGGTCGGTCGAGGTGAATGGCGCCACGTGGATCCGCAAACTCATGGCCTTTGCCGGCCCGGGGTATCTGGTGGCGGTTGGGTATATGGACCCCGGGAACTGGGCCACCGACCTCGCCGGCGGATCGCGCTTCGGCTACACGCTGTTGTCGGTCATTCTGCTGTCCAACCTCATGGCAGTCCTGTTGCAGGGGCTCGCCTCCAAGTTGGGCATTGTGACGGGGCGCGATCTCGCACAGGCCTGTCGCGATCATTACCCGCCGCGCGTGGCGTTTTCGCTGTGGGTCCTCTGCGAACTGGCCATCGCCGCCTGTGATCTGGCCGAAGTGATCGGCTCGGCGATCGCCCTCAACTTGTTGTTCGACATCCCGTTGCCCTGGGGTATTGCCCTGACGGCGCTCGACGTGATGATCGTGCTGTATCTGCAGAACAAAGGCTTCCGCATGCTCGAAGCCCTCGTGATTGCCCTTGTGGCCGTGGTTGGCGGTTGTTTCCTGTTCGAGTTGTTCATTTCGCGTCCGGATATGACGGCCGTGGCGCGCGGGTTCGTGCCCACCACGGACATCATCACCGATCCGCAGAAGCTCTACATCGCGATCGGCATTTTGGGCGCCACCGTGATGCCGCACAACCTGTATTTGCACTCGTCCATCGTGCAGACGCGGAAGTACGCCGAGAACGCCGAGGGGAAGCGGGAGGCGGTGCGGTTTGCCTTCATCGACTCCACGATCGCCCTGAGTTTTGCGCTGTTCATCAACGCGGCCATTCTCATCGTTGCGGCAGCCACGTTCCATACCACGGGCAATACGGAAGTCGCCGAGATTCAGGATGCGCACAAGCTCCTGACCCCGCTGCTCGGTGTGGCCGGCGCCAGTACGGTCTTTGCGCTGGCCCTGCTCGCGTCAGGACAGAATTCCACACTGACCGGCACGCTCGCCGGTCAGATCGTGATGGAAGGCTTTCTCAATCTGCGCATCCGTCCCTGGCTCCGACGGCTCATCACCCGCGCGATCGCCATTGTGCCGGCGGCGGGGGTGGCGATCTTTTATGGCGAGAGTGGCACGGCGAAGCTGCTGGTGTTCAGCCAGGTTATTCTGTCGCTGCAGTTGTCCTTTGCAGTCTTTCCGCTGGTGCGCTTTACCTCGGACCGGGTCAAGATGGGTGAGTTCGTGAATTCCACGGCGCTGCGGATTGCGGCCTATACGGTGGCGGGCGTGATCGCGTCACTGAACATCTGGCTGCTCGTGCAGACCGTGCGCGACTGGATCGCCTGATGTATCGCCGCATTCTTGTGCCGGTCGAGCACTCGGCCTACGACCAGATCATTCTCGCGCACGTGCGCACGCTGGCGCAGCTGTGCCAGTCCTCGATCGTGCTCATTCACGTGGCCGATGGCTGGGCGGCACGGCATCAGCGGGCGTTGCAGTTGCGGGAGTCGGAAGAGATGCGCCTCGATCGCGAGTACATCGAGGGGTGCTGCGCTGCGTTGCGCCGCGATGGGTTCGACACCGACTCCATCCTGGCGGGAGGCGATCCGGCGCAGGAAATCGCCGCGGCGGCCGATCGCGAGGGCTGCGATCTGATTGCCATGGCGGTGCATGGCCACCGTGGATTGCAGGACGTGCTGTATGGCACGACGGCCAACGAGGTCCGGCACAAGTCGATGGTGCCCGTGCTCATGGTTCGCGGCGTCGTGCCGGCTGGCACGCGCTGAGCGGTGACCACACCGGCTCGCGACCACGCGTCCTCCCCGCCGCTCACGGAACCGGTCGAGGACTATCTCAAGGCGATCTACACGCTGGAGCGCCGCTTCGGCGCGGCGGCGACGAGCGACGTCGCCAGCGCGCTCGCCGTGGCCCCAGCGTCGGTGACGGGGATGATCCGGCGGCTGGCCAGCCAAGGATACGTGGATCACGTCCCGTATCGCGGTGTGCAGCTCACGGCCCGCGGCCGTCGTGCCGCCCTGCGCACGATCCGTCGGCACCGCATCCTGGAATCGTATCTCACCGCCGTGCTGGGGTACCCGTGGGATCGGGTCCACGATGAAGCGGAACGGCTGGAGCACGCGGCATCCGACGAGCTGATCGAGCGGATGGCGACGGCGCTCGGCCATCCCACCGCCGATCCCCATGGCGCCCCCATCCCCACCGCCGACGGCGAAGTGGACGAGACGGCATACCGCACGCTGGCCGAGTTACCGGTGGGTGAAACGGCGCGCATGCTGCGCGTGAGCGACAAGAACCCATCGCTGCTGCGGTATCTGGCCGACATCGCGCTGCAGCCGGGTGCCGAGGTCACGATGGTCGCGCGCGCGCCCTTCGACGGTCCGATCACGCTGCGCATCGGCGATGCCGAGCCGGTGGTGGGACCCAATCTGGCGGCTCAGGTATTGGTGGAGTCGATCACTTCGTCTCCGTTGCCTGTCGCCGATGCACCGTCCGCCACATTCCCCGTCAGCACTCCCCGGTCCCGCGCGCGCAAGCCGACGTCTCGTTGATCGGGGTGCCGTCGTGACGCGCGTGCGCGTGAGTGTGCGTTGGCGTGTCGTGGTGGCGCTTGCGCTGCTCGCACAGCATCCGCTCGAGGCGCAGGGGGCCGATACGGTGCGCTCCGCCACCTTCGGGCGCGTGGCCCCTATCGTGCGCGGCATCGCGATCGACGCGCGCATGGCCGAGGACCTCGGGCTGCAGGTGGGATCGCGCGTACGGCTCTCGGCGCGACCGGGCGAGCCCGGTGACAGCGTGCAGGTGGCGGCGGTGTACGAACGCAAGGCGGATCCGGCCGAGGTGGCGCGCCGCGAGTATCGGGTGCGTCTGCATCTCGACCAGCTGCAGCAGCTGCTGGCGCTCGACGATCGCGTGGACCGGTTCGCGGTCGGCACGCGCGACGGCGCGTCGGTCGATTCGGCGCTTAGCCGCATCAACCATGTCGCGTTCGGTTTCCGCGCGCACCGGTCGCGTGATGTCGCGGTGCAAAGCTCGCGCACCTTCCGCGTGGTGGAGCGGTTTCACACCGCCATCGGCATCATCACGGTGGTGGCCAGTGCCGTCTTTCTGTTGTGCCTCCTCCTGCTGAGCGTTGAGGAACGTCGCCGTGACATCGCGGCCCTGCGGCTGATGGGCATCTCCCGCGCCACCGTGGTGCGGGCCATCGTCATCGAAGCGGCGATCGTCTCACTGATCGGCAGCGTGCTGGGGGCGGGCATCGGCTGGATCGCGTCGCTGCTGGTGAATGCGCACTTCCAGCAAGTGTACCGCACGCCGTTGCTCTTCTCGCTGCTCACGCCGCAGATCTTTGCGTTCGCCACGGGGCTCTCGCTGCTGCTGGGTATCGGGTCGGGTGCCGCCGCCGGCTGGCGGCTCGTCCGTTCGCATCCCCTCTCGCTGATGGGGCGCTAGTCCATGCGCTTCACGCTGGCATGGGCCACGCTGCGTCGTCACCCGGCGCGCACCGCGCTGGCGATCCTTGGGATCGCCGTGGCGGCCGCGTTGCTGCTCGACATGGTCATGCTGGCCACCGGGATGCGCGAATCATTTCGCTCGCTGCTGCTCACGCGTGGCTATCAGCTGCGGGTGTCCCCCAAGGGGACGCTGCCGTTCGACAGTGAAGCGACCATCGACGGGGCGGGCGCCATCGTGCGGGCGCTGCGTGCCAATCCGGACATCGTGGCGGTCAGCCCGTCGCTGGGCGCCACCATCACGCTCGAGCGCAGCCGCATCCCCTCGGCCTTCACGCTGGGACTCGAGCGCGCGGTGCAGGGGGACTACGCGCTGGAGGCCGGCACCGATCTGGTGGCGCCCGATTCGGGTGGTGGCCGGCTCACGCTCGCGCACGTGGTCGTCAGCCCGATGTTCCTGCAGCGGGCTGGTCATCGCCTGGGCGACACCATCACGATCGCCGCCGGCCTCGATGCGCAGCTGCGCACGGCCGCGCGCACGGCGCGGGTGGTACTGGCCGGCGTGGGACGCTTCTACTACGTGCCGGCCGAGACGCCGGTGCTGGCCATTGATCTCCCCACGCTGCGCGGGCTGCTCGGTCCCGCCTACCGCGATCGTATGTCGTTGGCCATGGCCGAATCGCGCCGCGGCGACTCGGTCTCGGTGGAAGCGGTGCGCGCGTGGATTGCGACCACGCAACCGCGGGTGAGCGCGATCTCCACGGAGACCGCCATCCGGCAGGTGGAAGAGCGGCTCTCGTACTTCCGGCAGTTGGCGTTCGTGCTGGGCGCGATCAGCCTCGGCATCGGGTTTCTGCTGGTGGCCACGTTGGTCACGCTCTCCGTGAACGAACGGCGTGGCGAAATCGCCGTGCTGCGCGCCATCGGAACACGACGCCTGGGCGTGCTGCATCAGGTGTTTCTCGAAGGGATGCTGCTGACCGGCGCGGGGATCGTGGGCGGGCTCGTGCTGGGGCTCCTCGCCGCCGAATGGCTGAACGGCATCCTGCGCGACTTCCCGGGACTGCCGGCGGCCTTCGACTTTTTTGTGTGGAGCCCGGCGGCAGGATGGCGGGCCCTCGCACTGTTGCTCGTTGCCGGATCGCTGGCGGGGTTGCTGCCCGCATGGCGTGCGTCATCCACTCCCATCGCCCGCGCGTTGCGCGAGGACGCCATTGGTTGAAAGCGCCGGCAGGTTCCGATGACCACACCGCATGCAACCACCGCGCACGATCCCGTCATCGCGTGCGAGCAGGTGGTACGCACGTATCCGATGGGGGACGCGATCGTGCAAGCGGTCCGCGGCATCGATCTCGCCATCGCGCGCGGCGAATTCGCGGCGATCACGGGTCCATCGGGCTGCGGGAAGAGCACGTTGTTACACCTGTTGGGCGCCGTCGATGTGCCGACGAGCGGCCACGTGCGCATCAACGGGCGCGACACGGCCTCGCTTTCGGATCGCGAGGCCACGGATTTCCGTCTGCGTCAGATCGGGTTCGTGTTCCAGCGCTTCTACCTCATGCCGACGCTCTCGGCCACGGAGAACGTAGAGCTGCCGCTCGCCGAGGCGGGGATGCCCAAGCGCGCGCGGAAGGCGCGGGCGCGCGAGTTGCTGGGGTACGTGGGGTTGGGTGATCGCGGTGATCATCGCCCCACGCAGCTGTCCGGTGGCGAGCAGCAGCGCGTAGCGATCGCGCGCGCGCTCGCGAACGAGCCGGCGTTGCTGCTGGCCGACGAGCCGACGGGCGAGCTCGACGCCGAGACCGGCGTGCGGCTGCTGGAGCTTTTCGGGCAGCTGCATCGGGACGGGCGTACGCTGGTATTCGTGACGCACGATGCCGTGGTGGCGCAGGCCGCCGAGCGCGTGATCCGGCTGCACGATGGCCGCGTGTCGTCGGATACGCGGCGGGGATGATGTCGGGATCGACGGTGCACACCGGATCTGTCCGCCTCGCGATGGCGCAACTGCTGGCATGGCGGTCGGTGGCCGCGCGCCCGCTGCGCGCGCTGCTGTTGTGCGGCGGGTTCGGCGTGGGGGTGGGCGTGATGATCGTGCTGCTCGCCGTGGGCGAGGCCATGGTGCGGCAGGCCAGTCAGGAACGGCTTGTCGGCGGCGGGACGATCACGGTGCTCCCCGACGGCATCGACATCGAGGTGCTCACCACGGGCGGGCTGGGTGGGCTCTTCTTCTCGGTGCCGAATGCCCGGTTCGTGCATCGGCAGGTGTTGAACGCGCCGCGGCTGAGCGACGTGGTGCGGGTGGCCGCGCCGCAGCTGGAAGGGAAGCTGCTGTACGTGACCACCGCGGACGGCGTGGAGCATCCTGTCCGGGCCAGCGGGGAAATCCCCTCGGCCACGCGCACCCTCGGTGCGATGCCCACCGTGTCCACCGGTGCCTGGACCGACGACGATGGTGACCGGCGCTGGATGACGCCCACGGCGGCCGAGCTGCGTCACGACATCGACCATTTCCATGTGCCCACGCCGGCCATGGCGAACCGCGATTCGTGGGGCGAGTGGCACTACTTCAACGTGATCTCGCCCGATGCGTCACGGTGGGCGTTCATCTCGTTCATTGTGGGTGGTGACGTCACCGGGACGCAGTGGGGTGGCCAGGTGCTGGTCACGCTGCACGAGCGCGGGCGCGCGCCGCGACGCTTCAGCCGCCGCGTGCCCCGTGAACGCGTGCGCTTTTCCACGCGTGATGCCGATCTCACCATCGGTGACGACAGCGTCCGCGTGTTGGCGGATGGTCGCTATGCCGTGCGTGCACACGTGGTCGAGGAAGGCACCGGTGTGCCGCTCACGCTGGATCTTGTGCTGTCGCCGGCGCCGCGGGTGGAGTTTCCGGGCGCGACGCTGCTGAGTGGTGACTTCACCTCGGGGTACGCCGTGCCCGCGTTGCGCGCCGATGCGAGCGGCTCGCTGTGCGTGGCGGGACGCTGTGAGGCTGTGGCCGGATCGCAGGCGTATCACGATCACAACTGGGGTGGCTGGCGTGGCGTCACGTGGGAGTGGGGATCGGCGCGGGCCGGCGATTACACGCTGCTGTACGGCCGGGTCACGCCGGACGACTCTGCGCAGGCGGCGGCGCCGTTGTTCGTGTACGTCACCGACGCGCAGGGGTTTCTGGCGCTGTTCCGCCCGCGCGTGATCCGCTACGACGACGCGCGCACGGTGCGCACCGCGCAGGGTGCGCTGCGGGTGCCGGCCACGGCGGAGCTGTTCGATGTACGCGGTGCCGACACACTGCGCGTCACGCTCACCATCGATGACGCCACGGCCACCGATACGCGCATCGGGCTGGCGGAGCGTGGGGAAACCGAGGGAGCGCGGGCGTTACGGCGCCCGTGGTTTGTGCAGCTGGCGGGCGTGGCGCGCGTGCAGGGCCGCGTGCGCGGCCGCGTCCTGAACGGCAGCGGCCGCGGGTTTTTCGAGACCTACCGCTGATGTCGGCGCAGCTCCGCCTCGGGACACAGGGATGGAATTATCCCGCGTGGGTGGGGCCGTTCTATCCGTCGGGAACGCGGCCGGTGGATTTCCTGCGCACGTTCACGCGGGCGTTCGACACGGTCGAGATCGATTCCACCTTCTACGCGATTCCACCGGCCGCGACCGTGCGCGGGTGGGCGTCGCGCACCCCACCCACGTTCACGTTTGCCTGCAAGCTGCCGCAGGAGATCACGCACGAGCGCCGCTTCGTCGATGCCGTCGAGGTGCTGCACGCCTTTACCGACCGCATGCGTGACCTCGGCCCGCGGCTGGGTCCCATCCTCATTCAATGCGGGCCGAATTTCTCGCCGGCCGAGTCGGATGCGCTGGAGGCGTTCCTGCCGGCGCTGCCGGCCGATCTGCGGTTCGCCATCGAGTTCCGGCAAGCGTCGTGGATTCGCGCCCGCACCATCACGATGCTGCGCACCCACGGCGTGGCGCTCGCGCTCAGCGACGGCCGGTGGATTCCGCGTGAGTGGCTGCTCAAGCTCTGTGAGCAGCCCACGGCCGACTTCGCCTACCTGCGCTGGATGGGCCCCGACCGCGCCATCGTGGACTACTCCCGGCTGCAGGTGGACCGGAGCGCCGAGCTGGACGCCTGGAGTCGCATGATTCCGGTGTTGCAGGGGCAGGTGCGCAATGTGTTCGGTTTTGTGAACAATCACTTTGCCGGCCACGGCCCCGCCTCGGTGCGGATGCTGCAGGAGCGGTTGGGGATGCCGGTGGTGGACCCGCACACCATTGGTGACCAGCCATCGTTGTTCTGACGTGACTCCCGACGGCGCTATACTTCTCGCATGATTCTGCCCATCGTGTCTGCTGACGCCGCGCTGCGCCTCGTGCGCGGGGAATCCGCTCAACCGCACGACCTGCTGGGGGCGCACACGGCCACGCAGGATGGTGTCGAGGGCGTCGTGGTCCGCGTCTTTCAGCCCAATGCGGCGTCTGTGGCGGTGGTGCTGGGCGCGCACCAGTTCCCGATGGTGCGTGACGAGTACGGCTGCTTCGTGTTGTTTTTGAGCGACCGTGCCATTCCGCTGGCCTACCGTCTCGCCGTCACGTACGGTGACGGCCGTGCAGAGGTGCGCGACGATCCCTACCGCTTCCTTCCCGCGCTCGGCGACGTGGACCTGCACCTCTTCAACGAGGGGCGCCACCTGCGGCTCTGGGAGAAGCTGGGGGCGCACCCACGGGAGATGGACGGGGTGTCCGGCACGTCGTTCGCGGTCTGGGCACCGAACGCGGCGCGGGTGTCGGTGATCGGCAGCTTCAACGACTGGGACGGCCGTGCGCACCAGATGCGCGTGCTCGACGCCAGCGGTGTCTTCGAGCTGTTCGTGCCCGGCGTCGGCGCCGAGGCGATGTACAAGTTCGAGTTGCGCACCGCCGATGGTGCGCTGCGGGTGAAGACGGATCCGTACGCCTTCAAGATGGAGCAGGGGCCGGGGCACGCAGCCATCGTGCAGGCACCCGACCGCTATGTGTGGCGCGACGGGGCGTGGCTGGCGCGGCGCGCCGATGCCGACCCGCTGCGCGAACCCATGCTGGTGTACGAGGTCCATCTCAGTTCGTGGATGCGCGGCGAGCACAACCGCCTGCTCTCCTACACGGAGTTGGCGCCCCGGTTGGCCGAGCACTGCCGGCGACTGGGCTTCACGCACGTGGAGCTGCTGCCCATTCTCGAGCATCCCTTCGGTGGGTCGTGGGGCTATCAGGTGGGTGGGTACTTCGCCCCCACGTCGCGACACGGCTCGCCCGATGAGTTCCGCGCCTTCGTGGATACCATGCACGAAGCCGGGATCGGGGTGCTGCTGGATTGGGTGCCGGCGCACTTCCCCAAGGATGATTGGGCGCTGCGGCGCTTTGACGGGACGGCGTGCTACGAGCACGAAGACCCGCGGCTGGGCGATCACCCCGAATGGGGGACGCACATCTTCAATTACGCGCGGCACGAGGTGCGCAATTTCCTGCTCGCCAACGCGTTGTATTGGATCGAAGCGTTTCACATCGACGGCCTGCGCGTGGATGCCGTGGCGTCCATGCTGTACCTGGACTACGGACGTGAGGCCGGCCAGTGGCTGCGCAACCGGTACGGCGGCCGCGAGAATCTCGAGGCCGTGTCGTTTCTGAAGCAGCTCAATCACGCGGTGCATTCGCTGCACCCCGGCGTGATCACGGTGGCGGAGGAGAGCACCGCCTGGCCCAAGGTCACACATCCCATCAGCGAGGGCGGGCTCGGCTTCACGCTCAAGTGGAACATGGGGTGGATGCACGACACCCTCGATTACTTCAAGGTTGATCCATTTTTCCGGAAGGGGGCGCACGACAAGCTCACGTTCGCGATGATGTACGAGTACAGCGAGCGGTTCACTAATCCCTTGTCGCACGACGAAGTGGTGCACCTCAAGAAGTCGCTGGTGGAGAAGATGCCGGGCGATGTCTGGCAGCGCTTCGCGAACCTGCGCGCCCTCATCGGTTACTCCGTCACGCGGCCCGGCAAGTCGTTGTTCTTCATGGGTACCGAGTTGGGGTCACACCATGAGTGGAACCACGATCTCAGCCTTGAGTGGCATCTGCTGGGCGATGCGCGCCGCCAGGGGCTGATGGCGTTTATGGAGGCGCTGGGCGCGCTGTACCGGCAGCACGCGTGCTTCTGGCGCCTGGACCACGAGCCGTCCGGATTCGGCTGGATCGACGTGACCGACAAGGAGCAGTCGGTGTTGTCGTACGCCCGCTACGACGGCGGGGCGCACGCGGTGGTGGTGCTCAGTCTCACGCCGGTGCCGCGGGACGCGTACCGGCTGGGGGCGCCGTCATCGGGCACGTATCACGTGGTGCTCAATTCCGATGCGGCGGCGTTTGGCGGGAGCGGCTACACGGTCGCGGAGACCGTCGAGTCGGAGCCCGTGCCGTATCATGGCTTCGGCCAGTCGATCACCGTGTCGCTGCCGCCGCTCAGCATGCTGGTGCTGCTGCCGGCCAATCAGCCGGTGGCGCGCGCGCCGATGCGCGTGGAACCGGAACCGCCGGTGAAGGCCCCGAAAGCGCCCAAGCCCACCAAGCCCACCAAGGCGCCCAAAGCACCCAAAGCACTCAAGGCCACGAAGCCGGCCAAGGGCGCCAAGCCCGCGAAGGCGGCCAAGCCTACGCCCACGTCATGAGCCGTCGCCGGGCAACCACATTCGGTTTCGGGGTGCTCGCCCTTGTCGTGGCGGCTGTGTGCGTGCGGCTCGGGTTCTGGCAACTCGACCGCCTCGCGCAGCGTCGGGCGCGCAATGCCATCGTGCAATCGCGCAGTGCGCGACCGCTGGAGAGCGTGGCGGTGCTGCAGGGACAGGACACCACGGCGATTCACTGGCGCCGGGTGCACGTGCGGGGCGTGGCCGATTACGCCGGCGAGATTGTGCACGCCACGCGGTCACAGGCCGGATCACCGGGGGTGCATCTGCTCACCCCGGTGCGACCGCTCGACGGGGAGTGGGGAGACACCGCGCTGCTCGTGATCCGTGGCTTCGTTTACGCGCCCGATGGCCGCACCTTCGACCGCGAGAAGGCGCGCGGTGACGACACGCTGGAATTCGACGCGCTCGTCACTTCGTTCCCGCCCCGGCGCCCCGGTGCGGTCACGATGCCGTCCAACGCACGCGCGGTCCGGCTGCTCGACCGCGACACCCTCGCGACGCTCACGGGGCATCCGCTCGCCCCGTTCGTCCTGCTGGCGCTTGGCGACACCGCGATGGTCGACATCACCAAGCCCGCCCGCGTGCCGCCGCCGTCGCTCACCGAAGGACCGCATCAGTCGTACGCGCTGCAGTGGTTCGGCTTTGCGCTGGTGTTCGTCGTGGGCTTCGCGGCCTTCGTGTGGGGACCACGGCGCCGTGACGACGACGGCGCCCCGGACGAGCCGCCAACGGGCTGACGGCACACCGGCCGCTACGGCCGGCCGATGCTCGCGTAGTGAAAGCCCTGCGCGCGGGCGTCCTCGGCGCGGTACACGTTGCGCAGATCAACCAGGATGCGCGTGCGCATCGCGGCCCCCACGCGGTCGAGATCGAGCGCGCGGAACTCGTTCCACTCGGTAATGATCACCAGCACGTCGGCGCCCTGCGCCGCGTCGTAGGCATCGGTGCACCAGTGCACCCCCGGCAGCAGCGCGGCCGCTTCGTGCATGGCGGCCGGATCATACGCGCGCACACTCGCGCCGGCATCCTGCAGCGCCGGCACGATGGCGAGACTGGGCGCTTCGCGCATGTCGTCGGTGTTCGGCTTGAACGCCACGCCAAGGACGCCCACGGTTTTGCCGCGCACCGAGCCGCCGCAGGCCGCGATCACGCGCGAGGCCATCGCACCCTTCCGCGTGTCGTTCACCTGCACCACGGCTTCAACGAGTCGCGCCGGTGATCCATACTCCTGCGCGGTGCGCACCAGCGCGATGGTGTCCTTGGGGAAGCACGAGCCGCCGTAGCCCGGACCGGCGTGCAGAAACTTCTTGCCGATGCGGCCGTCGAGTCCCATCCCCCGCGCCACGTCCTGCACGTTGGCGCCGACCTTCTCGCACAGGTCGGCCATCTCGTTGATGAACGTGATCTTCGTGGCCAGAAACGCATTCGCGGCGTACTTGGTGAGCTCCGCGGTTTCCAGCGTCGTCATGACGACGGGCGTTTCCATGAGATACAGCGGCCGGTACAACGCCTGCATCACCTCGCGCGCCCGATCGGTTTCGGCGCCGATCACCACGCGGTCCGGGCGCATGAAGTCACCGATCGCCGACCCCTCGCGGAGAAACTCGGGGTTCGACGCCACGTCGAACTCCGCCTGCGGATTCTGCTCCCGCAGAATCTCCGCCACGCGGCGACCGGTACCCACCGGCACCGTGCTCTTCGTGACCACGACGGTGTAGCCCGTGAGCGCTTTGGCAATGTCCACCGCGGCCGCTTCGACGTAGCGCAGATCCGCGTGCCCGTCGCCGCGCCGCGACGGCGTGCCCACGGCGATGAACACGGCGTCGGCTTCCGCCACCGCGTGCGCCAGATCGGTGGTGAACGACAGGCGTCCGCTCGCGATCCCCTTGGCCACCAGCGCATCGAGCCCGGGCTCGTAGATCGGCATCTCCCCCTGCAGCAGGCGCGCGATCTTGGCCGCGTCCACATCCACGCACGTCACGTGCGGGCCGAACTCCGCGAAACACGCGCCGGACACGAGTCCCACGTAGCCGGTGCCGATCATGGCGATCTTCATGACGCGTCAGTCTCCAAGCTGGTAGTAGTCGCGATACCACGCGACGAAATTTGCCACACCCGTTTCGATCGGAGTTTTCGGGGCGAAGCCTACGTCCTGCACGAGCGCCGCCACATCGGCGTAGGTGGCTGGCACGTCGCCCGGTTGGAGGTCGAGCATGCGCTTCGTGGCCACGCGTCCCAGTGATTGTTCGAGCGTTGCGATGAGATGCATCAGCTCCACCGGGTTGTTGTTCCCGATGTTGTAGATGCGGTACGGCGCCGTGCTGGTGGCCGGGTCGGGGCGGTC
Organism: Gemmatimonadota bacterium; assembly: GCA_031127095.1. Lineage (GTDB taxonomy): Bacteria > Gemmatimonadota > Gemmatimonadetes > Gemmatimonadales > Gemmatimonadaceae > Gemmatimonas. Next base: position 31,870 of record JARIEX010000010.1, on the reverse strand, counting down.
CGAATTCCAGTCGGGGTTGGGAGCGGCGATGTGATCGCTGGTGCGGATCACCCCTTCCACGATGTCGTCGATGTACGTGAAGTCACGGCGCATCCGCCCGTGGTTGAACACGTCGATCGGCTTCCCCTCGAGAATGGCTTTGGTGAACAGGAACATCGCCATGTCGGGGCGTCCCCACGGTCCGTACACCGTGAAGAAACGCAGGCCGGTGGTGGGAAGCCGGTACAGATGGCTGTACGTGTGCGCCATCAGCTCGTTCGCCTTCTTCGTGGCCGCGTACAACGACACGGGATGGTCCACGTTCTGGTGCACCGAGAACGGCATCGCGGTGTTCGCCCCGTACACGCTGGACGACGACGCATACGTGAGGTGCTGCACGCCATGATGCCGGCATCCCTCGAGGATGTGCAGGAACCCCACGAGGTTGCTGTCGATGTACGTGTGCGGATTCGTGATGGAATACCGCACGCCCGCCTGCGCGGCGAGGTGGATCACGCGGTCGAAGCGCTCCTCGCGGAAGAGCCGGTCCACGCCGTCACGGTCACCCAGTTCCATGCGGAACAGGCGGAACCCGGGCTTGTCCGCCAGCCGGGCCAGCCGCGCCTCTTTCAGCGTCGGATCGTAGTAGTCGTTCACGTTGTCGAGCCCCACGACCTCGTCACCGCGCGCGAGCAGCCGCTCGGTGGTGCTGTAGCCGATGAAGCCCGCGGCGCCGGTCACCAGAATTTTTGCCATACCGTGCGTGCCATTCCGAAGGAAAAGGTCCGGTCTCTAACGATCCGCTGCCGACGATCGCGCAGGCGCGCGCGCCACGGCCGGTCGTTGCAGCAGCAGGACGGCCCCCATGATGGCCACCCCACCGATCAAGGTACCGGCGCCGACAGGTTGCTGCAGTAACAGTACGCCCAGCATGGTGGTCCAGAACGGCTCGGCCGTGGACGTGATCGAGGCGCGGACCGGCCCGAGCACGCGCAGCCCCGCCAGAAACGCCAAAAATGACACCGCGGAGAGCAGCCCTTGCAGGACCCCCGCGCCGGCTGGAATCACCCCGGGTGCCGTGAACAGCGCGCCGCTGACCGCCGCCCACGTGGTGAACAGGACGGCGCCCCCGACGGCGATGGCCCGCGCCACGTCCAGCGCCGCCCGATCACGCTGGAGCGCGCCAAGCACGGGGATGTACAGCGCGTACACCAGCGCGCCCGAGAGCACGGCGATCACCCCCAGCGGGTGCAACGAGGCCGCGCTGGGTGCGCCCACCATGCAGCCGATCCCACCCAGGGCCAGTGCCAGCGCGATGCCCCGTGTGCGGTCAATGGGTTCGACGCCGCGGATGGCCGCGATCAGCGTGACCCACGCTGGGAACGTGTAAAACAGAAACGAGGCCGTTGCCGCCGGGATCCAGCGCAGCGCCATCAGCGCCAGCGTGGCCACGGTGGCCTGCCCGCCTCCCGCGATCAGCAGAATGCGCGGATGCCACCACGGCACCACGCCCGCGCGGCCCGGCGTGCGCCGCCACCAACCGTAGCCCACCAGTACGACCGCGCTGGTGCCGTAGCGCCATGCCTGCAGCGCCTCGAGCTCCATCCCGCGGCCGGTGGCGATGACGGTGAGCGGCGAAATGCTGCCGAAGCAGCAGGCGCTCAACACGATCAACAGCGTGGCCCGCAGCGCCTCCCTCGGCGAGGCCTCGGGGAGGCGCCTGCTCACAGCAGCGTGCCGCTGAGCAGGGCGTAGGCGATGCCGAAGTAGATGCTGATGGCGGACACGTCAACGAGCGTTGCCACGAGCGGCGCCGACGCTGAGGCGGGGTCGAAGTTGAACCGCTTGAGCAGGAAGGGCAGCATCGATCCGGTGATCGACCCCACCAGCACGATCCCCACCAACGCGAGCCCGACGGTGAGCGCGATCATGAACGAGTACGGCCCGTAGTCGTAGAGCCCCATGGCGTTCCACACGAGAATGCGCGCAAAGGCGATGGCGCCCAGCAGCAGGCCGAGAATGATCCCGGCGGGGAACTCGCGCAGCACCACGCGCCACCAATCCCCCACCGTCACCTCGCCCAGTGCCATCGCGCGGATGATCAGCGACGTGGCCTGCGACCCCGAATTGCCGCCGGAGCTCATGACCAGCGGAATAAAGTGCGACAGCAGCAGCACGCGCCCCAGATCGGCTTCATAGCGCGCCATCACCGACGCCGTGAACATCTCGCTGATCGCCAGCACGGCCAGCCAGCCGCCGCGCTTGCGCACGTTCTGCCAGAGACCGATCTGCATGTAGGGCTCCTCGAGCGCCTCCATACCACCGAACTTCTGCGCGTCCTCGGTGCCTTCTTCCTGAATGACGTCGATGACGTCATCGACCGTGACCACGCCCAGGAGTCGTTTGTCGGCATCGACGACCGGCAGCGCCACGAGGTCGTAGTTCGACGTGATTTGCGAGACTTCTTCCTGCAGCATGTCAGGCGCAACGCTCACCACCTCGCTCCACGCGAGTTCGCTGAGCGGGGTCCCGTCGGGCGACGCCAGCAACTCGCGGAGCGACAACACGCCGCGCAGCCGGCCGTCGCGATCCACCGTGTAGACCGTGTACATGGCCTCGCGGCGGCCGGCGCGCGACATGGCGCGCACCGCCACCAACGCTTCTTCGGCGGTCAGATTCTCGTCAACCGACACGAACTCGGTGGTCATGAGACCACCGGCCGTGTACGGGTCGTACTCCAGCAGGCGCTCGGTCTCCGCCTTGTCCGCCGGCTCGAACTCGGCCAGGATTTCGTCGGCCGTCTCGTCGTCGAGCTCCTCAAGGGCGTCCGCGCGCTCGTCGGGAGTCATCTCCGACATGAGCGAGGCCGCTTCCACCGCGGTCAGCTCCTCGAGCACCATCGTGCGCAGCTGTTCGTCGAGGTATTCCAGCACCTCGCCAGCACGCTCCTTCGGCAGCGCCGCGAGGAACGCGCGCACCATGCCCTCCGGCAGCGCCTCCGCGATGTCCGCGAGGTCGGCCGGGTGCATCTCTTCCGTTTGCGGCCCGATACTCTCCGGGTGCTCCTCGAGCAGCTCGAGCAGATCCGGCACGATCAGCGCCGCAAGCGGCCGGTCTTCGTTGGCGTGAGGTGGCATCAGCGAGTGGGCTTCGGTTCGGCGGTGAAGTTAGCCGGACAACCCCACGGGAAGAAGCCGCGTCCGGTCACAGAACGGGCAGGACGCGCGCCTCCACATGCAGTGCCCGCACCGTCACGCCGGCCGCGTCGAGGGCCGCGTCGAGCGCTGCCCGGTCGAGTGCGCCCTCCACCTCCAGCACGGCGCCGGCCATGGTGACCTCCGCGCCGACGATGCCGGGGACGGCGGCCAGCGCCGTCCACACTGCGCGGACGGCATGGACCGCCACCAAGCCATCGAGGTGCACGTGGATCCGTTGACGTGTCATCTTTCAATCTCCATGATCGCCCCCGCCAGCTCAACCGGCCGATCGCCGGCGTCTTGCTCCCTCGACCCGTCTCGCATGCCTCGCGTTGCCTTCCTCGGACTCGGCGCCATCGGTGCCCCCATGGCCCGCCACCTCGCGCGCCCCGATGTCGATCTGGCGCTCTGGAATCGCACCACCGCCACAGCGGCTGCGCTGGCCGGGGAGCTGGGCGTCCGGCATGCGCTCACCCCCGCCGACGCGGCCCGCGGGGCCGATGTCGTGATCACGTGCCTGCCGGTGTCGCGCCACGTGGAGGCACTGCTCGACGGCCCCGACGGGTTGCTGGCCACCATGGCCGCGGGCGCCGTGCTCGTGGATTGCACCTCGGGCGACAGTGCCACGTCGCGACGCATGGCGGAGCGGCTGGCCGAGCGCGGGATCGGCTTTCTCGACGCGCCGGTGTCGGGTGGCGTGGTCGGCGCGCAGCAAGGCGCACTGACCGTGATGGTGGGTGGTGACGAAGCCGTGCTCGAGCGCGTGCACCCGGTGCTGGCCTGCTTCGGCAAGCGCATCGTGCACTGTGGGGCGGTGGGCGCCGGTGACGCCCTCAAGGCGGTGAACAACGCCCTGCTCGCGATGCACCTGTGGGGCACGGCGGAAGGACTGGTGGCCCTCGAAAAGGCCGGGGTGAAGGCGGAGCTCGCCCTCGACGTGATCAACGCCTCGAGTGGGCGGTCGAACGCCAGCATGAACCTCTTTCCGGAGCGCGTGCTCACGCGGGCGTTCCCGCGCACCTTCCGGCTGGCGCTGCTCGACAAGGACGTCGGCATTGCCGCCGAGTTGGCGCGCGAGCAGCAGGTGCCGTCGCCGTTGCTGCAGCTCACGGCGGAGCTGTTCCGCATGGCGCATCTGGAATTGGGCGAGGCGGCCGATCACGTCGAGGTGGTGCAGGTCGTGGAACGACTCGGTGGCGCGCAGATCGGGGGGCGCTCCGCATGACCGTCGCGTCGGTGGGGGACATCCGCGCCCATTTCCCCGCGCTCGCGCGCCACGAGGGCGCACAGCCGGTGGCCTTCTTCGATGGCCCCGGCGGCACACAGGTGCCCCGTGTGGTCGCGGCCGCGATGACCGACTACCTGCTGCATCACAACGCCAACACGCACTGGGCCTACCCCACGAGCGTCGAGACGGACGCGCTGCTGGCCGACGCCCGGGCCACGCTGGCGGATTTTCTGGGCGGCACACCCGGCGAGATCTCGTTCGGCGCAAACATGACGACGATCCTGTTCCATGTGGCGCGCGCGATCGGCCGGGCGCTCTCGCCCGGGGACGAGATCATCGTGACGGAGCTGGACCATCACGCCAACGTGGCGCCGTGGCAGGCGCTGGCGAAGGAACGAGGGGCTGTCCTGCGGTGGATCCCGCTCGATCTGTCCACGTATCGCCACGAGGAGGGCGCGCTGGCGTCGCTGCTGTCGCCGCGCACCAAGGTGGTGGCCATCGGCGCCGCGTCCAACAGCCTCGGCACCATCAGTGACGTGACCGCCATGGTGGCGCTGGCCAAGGCGGCCGGGGCGATCACGGTGGTCGATGCGGTGCATTACGCGCCGCACGCCCTCGTGGACGCGGCCGCCATCGGCGCCGATTTCCTGCTGTGCAGCGCCTACAAGTTTTACGGGCCACACATCGGCATTTGCTACGGACGGCACGCGGCCACGGCCGCGCTCGATGTGCCGCGCCTCGAGCCGGCCCCCGACTATGTCCCCGAGATCCTCGAAACCGGCACGCAGAACCACGAGGGGATCGTGGGGGCGGCGGCGGCCGTCGACTTTCTGGCGTCACTCGCGGGGCCCGACGGGACGCGCCGCGCGCGCCTCGCGTCGGTGATGCACGCGCTGCACGAGCGCAGCGACGCGCTGCTGCAGCAGTTGTGGGATGGACTCCATGCCATCGAGGGCGTGACGGTGTTCGGGCCGCCGCCGGGCACGGCGCGCACGCCCACGCTGGCGTTTCACGTGCAGGGCATCGCGTCGGAACAGGTGGCGCAATTCCTGGCGCCACGCGGCGTGTATGTGTCGCACGGTGACTTCTACGCCACCACGGTGGCGCGCCGGCTCGGCCTTGCCCACGAAGGACTCGTCCGGGCCGGCTGCTCCTGCTACACCACCACCGAGGAGATCGCGCGGCTGGTCGATGGCGTCCGTGCCCTCGTGCAGGGGACGGCGTGACCAGGTCACGTCTCACCACGCTCGTCGCCGTGCTGGCCGCCGGTGCCGCCGCGGCGTGCGGTGAGACGGCCACCCGCGGGCAGGTGCTGCCGCGCGCCGAATTTCTCTTTGCGGCCGGCGACTCCACCTACTGGGTGCGCAGTGGTGACGACGGCATGCGGGTGCGCAGTGCGCCCATGCTGCTCACGCAGGTGGACGGACGGCTGTTCGAGGTGTTCCTGAGCGAGGATGGCGCCGAGTATCCCGATGCGTCGTTTGCGAGCGTGCAGCTCTGGTCGCGCGAAGTGCAGCGCCGGGATAGCACGGCCCTGTTCGGCGACAGCACGGTGCTGCGCGAACTCGCGCGCTGGCGACGGGCGCACCCGCGCGACGCCGAGCTCGACCCCACCGATGAGGAGGCGCCAGACGATCCGCGCACCGTGGTGACCGACGATATCGAGATCATCGATGTGCACGGCCCCTACCTCACGATCGAACATCTGCTCAACGTCGATCGTGAGGACGGGCCGCCGCATCAGCACGACGGCCGTCGGCTGGTGGTCGATGTCCGCACCGGCGCGGCGGTCTCGCTGGAGGCGCTGATTGGTGCCACCGAAGCCACGCGTGTCGTGGCGGCGGCGCGCGCGAGTTTCGCGCAGCTCGTGGATTCGATCCGGTCGGCCGGGAGTGCCGGCGATGCGCGCGCCTCGGTGGCAAGCGAGACGCTGGACAGCTTCCAGTTCGAGGCGGGGAGCTTTGGCATCACGGATATCGATCGTGATCCGGCGGTCGCCTTCATGGTGCCGGGGCACGGGACCGACGGGGAGGCGCTGGCGCTGTATCTGCCGCCGATCGCCGTGTCGGAGCCGGTGTGGTGGGCGGCGGTGCGTGCCACGCTCCCCGAGTGGGCGAAGGATTCCGTGCGCGTGCGCTGGGACCGGCAGAAATACGAGGTCGCGGCGCGCCCGGCCAACGCCGGTGATGCGCTGGCGCTGGTGCTGATCGGCGGCGCGATCGGGCAGACGCGCGAGTGGCCGATCGCCACCGTCGCCGCCCCGGCCTATCAGCTGATTCCGCTCGATGCGCCGCCGATCGACAGCACGGCCCGCGCGGCGCTGTCGCGCGCGTTCGACGTGTCGACCGCACTCGACGGCCTGATTACACGCGCGCGCTTCCGGCCGCGCACCACGCCGATGCCGGTGGGTGGGGACGTGGCCACGCGGCGTACGGCCGCGTTCGTGCGCCGTCCGTGACGGCGTCGGCACACCACCCACGCAGCCAGGGGCCGCTGGTGAAACGGTGTGTTAAAGCTCCCGTCATCCGCCGCCGATACTCACCGGAGAAGTGATTCCGCGATGACGCGGACACGCGTCCTCGCACGTTTTTCTGGAGTCCCCTCCGTGTTACTGCGTTCATTCCTGCCGCTCGGCAGTTGCGTCCTCTTGTTGTCCGCCTGTGCGTCCCTGCAGACCCGCGATCCGCTCGTCTCCGATCGTCCGGATTTCACGGAAAGCACGCAGAGTATCGCGCCACAGCACGTGCAGCTCGAGGCCGGGCAGACGTTCTCCCGCGAAGGGGACACCCGAAGCAACGCGATCGGTGAAGTGCTGGTGCGCGCCGGCCTCACGCCAACCGTTGAACTGCGCCTGACCGGCAATTCGTTCGTGCGGGAGAAGACGGCCGGCGTGGTGACCAGCGGGATGCAGGACGCCGCGGTGGGGTTCAAGGTCAAGGTGTTCGAAGCACCGGATGCCCCGTCGTGGAAGCCGTCGTTCTCGTTCATTGCCCACACCACGGTGCCCAGCGGGTCCTCCGTGTACAGTGCCGGCCGTGCACAGCCGGAAGTGAAGCTGCTGGGGGCGTGGACCATCACCGACCGGCTGGGCTTCGCCAGCAACATCAACATCGGCCGCCCGTTCGATGGCACACGGCGCTTCACCGAATACGCCGGCAGCGGCTCGTTCGCCTTTGCCATGACGGAGCGCGTCGGGGCCTACGCCGAAGCCTTTGCCTTCGCGCCGCAGGACGGCTCCAAGGTGGTGCAGAAGTACGTGAACGGTGGATTCACCCTGCTGCTCAGCCCCGACCTCCAGCTCGACCTGCGCGGCGGTGTCGGACCGACGACGGCCGGGTCCCGCGATTACTTCGCCGGCATCGGCCTGGTCGTGCACCGATAATCGTGCCGTGATGGTTTCCGGTCGGGCCCGTTCGCTATCTTCGAGCGATGCCCGACCGACCATCGCCTGAACAGCCGAAGGACACGTACGCCGCGCTCCGGATCCCGAACTTCCGCCGCTACATCCTGGCGCTGTTCACGCTGACGCTTGGCATTCAGATCCAGGGTACGGTGGTGGGATGGCAGATCTACGACCTCACCCACGATCCGCTCGCCCTTGGCATTGTGGGGCTTGCTGAAGCCATCCCGGCCATCAGCATGGCGCTGTTCGCCGGCCATGTGGCCGATTCGCACGATCGCCGCCGCATTGCGCTGAGTGCGCTCTCGGTGCTCGTGCTGTGTTCGCTCGGGCTCTGGTGGTTGGCCCACCCCGCCCCCATCGGCGACATCGCCCTCACGGCTCCCGAGCGCGTCCGGGCGATTTATGGGGTGATCGTGGCAAGCGGTCTGGCGCGCGCCTTTCTCCAGCCGGCGCGACAGGCGCTGAGCGCCGAGCTCATTCCGCGCGCGCTGTTCAGCAGCGCCATCACATGGCGCACTGGCAGCTGGCAGCTGGCCGCCGTGCTCGGGCCCGCGCTGGGTGGTACGCTCTACGCCGTCGGCGGTACGACGCTGGGTTATGCGGTCGATGCGGTGCTGATGACCTTCGCCGTGGGCGCCCTGCTAACGATCCGACACCGGTCGCCCGTGCGCGACGTCACCGGCGAGCCCATTCTCCGCTCGATCACTGGCGGGCTGCGCTTCGTGCTCAGTGAACCGCTGCTGCTCTCGGCCCTCACGCTCGACCTGTTCTCGGTGCTCTTCGGCGGGGCGATCGCGCTGTTGCCGGTGTTCGCCGCCGAAATTCTGCACACCGGTCCCTCGGGGCTGGGGCTGCTGCGTGCCGCGCCCGCCGTCGGGGCCGTGCTCACCAGCGTGCTGCTCACGCGCTGGCCGCCGTTCGCGCACACGGGGCGCAATTTACTGATCTCGGTGACGGGATTCGGCGCCTGCACGATTTTATTCGGCCTCAGTCGCAGCCTCTGGCTGTCGCTGGCTGCGCTCGCGCTCGCGGGGGCGTTCGACATGGTGAGCGTCGTGATCCGCTCCCTGATGCTGCAGATTCGCACCCCCGAAGCACTGCTCGGGCGTGTGTCGTCGGTGAATCAGATCTTTATCGGCTCGTCGAACGAGATCGGGTCGTTCGAATCAGGACTCACGGCGCGCTGGTGGGGGGCCGTCACGGCGGTCGTGGTGGGCGGCGTGGCCACTCTGGTGGTGGTCGCCACGGTGGCGTGGCGGGTCCCGAGCCTCCGACGGCTCAAGCAGCTCGCGAAGTAACGGCTACGGCGCCGGGCTCACGCCGTGTGTGCGTCACGCGCGAGCTCCGCGGTACCTGCCAGCTCTTCGGTGAGCGAGAGCTCGATCTCGGTGCCGTCGCGGGCGATGGTGGTGCGCGGGAACACCGAGCGCGCTTCACGCTCCAGCTCGTGGGCGTCGCGCGAGTACCGGGCCGAAATGTGGGTGAGCACCAGACGGCGGGCACCGGCCTGCCGGGCCACCTCGGCCGCCTCGCGGGCGGTGCTGTGGCCGGTCTCGAGCGCCCGGGCGGCCTCCTCGTCGGCGAAGGTCGCCTCGTGAATGAGCAGATCGGCGTCCTGCGCGGCCTCTACGGTGGCGGCGCAGGGGCGCGTATCGCCGGTGATCACGATGCGCCGTCCACGGCGACGCTCCCCCACCAGCACGGACGGCTCGATCGTGCGGCCGTCGTCCAGCGTGATCGACTGCCCCTTATGGATACGCCCCCACAGCGGTCCCTCGGGGATCCCCATCGCGCGCGCCAGCTCCGGATTGAAGCGCCCCAGGCGCTCTTCCTCCACGATGGCGTAGCCGATCGACTGGGATGGCCCGTGCGACACACCGAAGCTGTCGATCCGGTAGTCCGGCCGCTGCACCGACTCGCCAGCGTCGAGCTCGGTGATATGCACCGGAAATGTTGCACGGTCGCCACCTAAACTGATGCACTGACGCAACGTTTTGCCCGCGCCACGCGGCCCCCACAGCTGTAATGGTTCGGTCCGGCCTTGTAACGCCATCGTCCGAATCAGACCGGTCAGTCCCAGGATGTGATCCGAATGGACGTGCGAAAAGAAGAGGTCGTCGAAGGCAAACGAGATCCCGTAGCGCATCATTTGGCGCTGCGTGCCTTCCCCGCAATCGAACAGCAGGGTCTGTCCTTCCCGAATGACAGCGAGGGAACTGACCCCGCGTTCCACGGTGGGTCGGGAGGCGGCGGTGCCGAGAAATCGCACGATCAGGGGCATGTCCGGAATATAGGCGGGACGGTGCGGATTCCGGGACCGCGGGCGGGCGCTCGGGGCTCTCCGAGAGTCCCCACCGGATGTGATTCGCGGTGCTGCGAATCGGCGGCCTGAGGTTTGCATAGGAAGTGTAGTACAATCCCCGCGGTTGGCTTTGTGTGGCAACGGTGCAACACCGTGCCGCGCGAGTTCGCCGCACCTAGTACTCATCCGGATGGCCGGGGGGCATATGACCGGAAAGAGCCGACGCGGATTCGCGTCAATGGATCCAGCTCGACAGAAAGAAATTGCCAGCAAGGGTGGGCGTGCGGCCCACGAGAAGGGGACGGCGCACGAATGGTCGTCCGACGAAGCGCGGAACGCCGGCCGGAAGGGTGGCGTGACCGTGAGTCAGGATCGCGCCCACATGGCCGCTATCGGTCGTGAAGGTGGTGAATCCCGCAGTGCGGCAGCGCGTCAGGCCCGGTTGGCCGGTCGCAACGCCGAGCGTGAAGTGCCGATGCACATCGTTCGTGAGAGCGATCGGGCGCGTACGGATGCGCCGATGGCCGATCGCGGCCGGTCGGACGTGACGCACGCCGACGTGTCGTCGGTGCGCTGATCGGGCAACCCGAGAGGCCGTGACACGAGCACGCTAAGCACGCCGGCGACGCGGTCGGGTGCTTACGGCGTTTCCTCAGACGGCACCACCGTCTCAACACCAAGGAGCCTCCCCGGACATCGTCCACGGGAGGCTCGGTTCGTTGTGGGTGGGGCGGTGCGGATTGCACCGCGCCCTCAGGACGGCTGAGCGGGGAAGCGGTCGAGTTGTGCCGCGAGCCGGCTGGGATCGATGTTGCGGCCGCTCACGAGCAGCACCATCGGGCCGGTGACCGTTGGGATGTGACCGTGACGCAGTGCGGCCACGGTGACGGCCCCCGCCCCCTCCACGGCCATCCCGGTGGTGCGCGACAGCCAGGCAATCGTCTCGCCGAGTTGGTCTTCCGTGACGAGTGCCATCTCGTCGGCACAGTACTGCCCGATGTGCAGGGCATCCGCGTCAATCTGGCCGGACAGACCGTCGGCGAGGGTGGGCGTGACGACCGTATCGATCACGTGGCCGGCCGCGAGGCTCTGGGCCATCGCGGAGGTCTCGACGCTCTGGGCGCCGATGATGCGCACGTGGGGCGCGAGCGCGCGCAGCACCGCCCCCATGCCGCCCAGCAGCCCGCCGCCGCCGGTGCAGATCACCACCGTGTGCATGGTCGGGATCTGCTCGAGCAGCTCGAGCGCGACGGTGCCCTGGCCGGCCAGCAGATCGAGTCCGAGGCACGGGTTGATGAAGCGGATCCCCTCGCGTGCCGCGTGCGCCTTGGCCACGATCATGGCCGCGTCATAGTCGGCCGCGTCGTCGTTGACGGTGGTGCCGAGGGCGCGGATGCCGTCTTTCTTGACCTGCGGCGCCGTGCGGGGCACGTACAACGTGGCCGGCGTATCGAAGGCCTTGGCCGCGTACGCCACCCCCAGTCCGTGGTTGCCGGCACTCGATGCCACCACGCCCCGTGCCCGTTCCTCGGCCGACAGGCCGGCCAGCACGTTGTAGGCGCCCCGTACCTTGAACGACCCCGTGGGGTTCTCGAGCTCGAGCTTGAACAGCACCTCGATGCCGAACGCCTCGGACAGCGTATCAGAGCGCACGAGGCGGCTGGGGGCCATGACGGCACGCACACGCTCGGCGGCGGTGTACACCGCGTCGATGGCAGGGATGACGCGCGGATCGGGGGCAGGGCGGGTGGTCATGTCATGAGAATAGCACCCGGCCGCCGCTTACAGGAGCAGCCCGGGGGCCGCCGTTGCCGAGGGACTCCGGCCCACGCGCCGGATGTACCCGGCGACGTCGAACTTGAGCTTGGCGCGCGAGGTCACCATGGGGCGGATGCCACCCCAGATCGGCTTGTTCCCCCACGGCCGATCCCACAGCCCCAGGCACCACATGATGCCCCCCACGCTGTTCGGGTCGCGGCCGTCGAGCGCGTATTTGTCGTTGAGGTAGAACAGGTGGGCGCGCGCCTGTTCGTAGTCAGGCGTCCAGAGCAGCATCGTCTTGCCCCAGAGCATGCGCGGGTAGTTGTGGATGACGCCGTGCGCCACCAGTTCGCGCTGCGAGGCGTTCCAGAGGGCGTCGTGCGTCTGCGCCGATTCCAGCGTGTGGAGGTCGTACAGCACCGGCCGGGGGTCGCCCACATGCTCCGCCATCGTTTTCTGAATCCACGCCGGCAACGCCTCGAGGCGGTCGAAATTGCGCGTGCGGAGGCACCAGTTGTACGCGAGCTCGCGCCACGTGGTGGCCTGCTGCACGAACGCGTCGAGACTTTCCGGCGACGCGCCACTCGCCCGCGCGTCGCGCACCACCCGCGCCGGTGCGATCTGCCCGAAGTGCAGATACGGCGACAGACGCGACGTACCGTCGCTCACGCTGGCTTCGTTGCGGCGGTCGGCGTACGGCATGAGCTCACGCGAGACGAACGCGGCGAGACGCTCCGCCGCCGCCGCGCTGCCGCCCACGAGCGGCACGGCGGGGACCGTGTGATCGATGTCGCAGCTGTGCACGGCGGCCGCGATGTCGGCATCGCTCATGGTGGCGATGGGGCACAGCGACAGGCCGTGCTCGCTGACGGTGGCACGGAGTGACGCCCGCAGCGCCTCGCTGACCGGCACGCGCGGGAGCGCCTCCGCGACGGGCTCAATGCTGTGGTCCAGCAGCTTGGCAATCTTGGGGCGGATCGTACGCGCCGCATACTCCGGCTTTTCGAACGCGCCGCTGGGTACGGTGCACACACTGTCGATGGCCAGCACCCGGCAGGGCACCCGCGCGGCGAACCGCTCCACGCGCTCGCGGATGCCGGCGGTGGGGAACAGGTCGGTGATTACCACGTACGCGCGCGCGGCGAGCCGATCGACCACGCGCCGGTCGTCGTCGCGTCCGGGGCGCAGCACGAACTGGTAGTACAGGCCGCGCGCGCCTGCATCGCGGGCGGTGTCGCGCGCGCCCTGTAGGATGAACGTGTGGTGCCGGTCGGCGGCGTACGGGTAGCTGGGGTCGAGCCCCTGATGGATCACCAGCGGCCGGTTCACGCGGTCCGCCGTGCGGATGGCGGCCCGCAGCCCCCAGTTTTCGTCCAGCCGCTGCGTGGATTGCATCCAGTACAGCACGTACTCGCCCTCGGGGAAGTACGTCTTCCCGTTGACGTCGACGGTGCGCGGCACGAGCTGGTCGCGCACGTAGTCGGCGTGGAGGTCGTGGGGTATCGTGGCGGAACGGATCGTGGCAGACGGCATAGACGGGATCGAACGCGCGTCGGGGTACGAAGGTGCCCGCGGCGGAGCGCTTGACAGGAGACCGCCGGCCACTACCTTCACGGTGTTACCCGATCGGCCCCGCGCCAACTGGAGCGGGGCCATTTTTGTCGGTGTAACCGCCGTGTCCGCACGGTCCCGGGGCTGTAGCTCAGCTGGGAGAGCGCTGCATTCGCATTGCAGAGGTCAGGGGTTCGAGCCCCCTCAGCTCCACTTGTATAGGATCCATTTGTGTAGGAAATCGAGGCCGTTCCGTGACGGTTTCGGCGCTGGTGTGACGCAGGAACATGCTGCATCGTCCAGTGTACAGACAGTGAAGCCCGCCGCCGTTCGGTAGGACGGAGAGTTCCAATGACGGTGTGCGTGGCAGTTTTCGAACCCCCGGGGCCTGACCAGGCTGCCGGGGGTTCTCGCTTGTCTGCTACTTCGCCCCGAGCGCCCGCACGTCCGCCCGCATCGCGGCCATCACCTCGGCGATGAAGCGGTTCTCTTCGTCCTCGACGGTCCCGGCATAGTCGCTCATCGCGGTGAAGCCCAGCGTGCCCAGAAAGCGCATGATCGCGCTTTCCCGCACCGCCATGTCGAAGGTGCGCGCCAGGAGCGTCTGCCCGTCGGGGCCGGTGCGCAGCCCCAGCGAAAAGACGACGCCCGTGCCCTCGAACGGTCGGCGCAGCGGCGTCCGCAGCAGCCGCTCGGCGATCAGCGGGAGGTGCCACTCGGGGTCCTTCGTGAAGCGCATCGCCCAGCCGCGTTCACGGGGCGTGCGCACGTGGACGAACTCGCCCTCCATCCGCGTCACGCCCACGGTGAAGAGCGAGATCTTGGCCAGCGCATCCACATGCAGGCGCAGTGAGTCGGGCATGCGCCGTGCCGCCCCCAAGAGGGGTTGCAGCTGCCCCTCGTGGCTGCGGAAGCGCAGGGTGAGTACCCGGTCGCGTGCTTCCGCGTCAAACCAGTCAGCGCCGCTGCGGTCGGCCAGCCGGAACCGGTAGCGGGCCGGCTCGACATAGTGCTTGATGTACTTCGCGAACGCCGGCAGTGTCCGCGCGAGCCGGTCGCCACTCACGGAAACGCGCAGTGTCACCACCGTCGAGCCGTCGGCCTGCGGAGCGGTGGCGATGGAGTCGAGGGCCAGCAGGCGCCCCAGTGAGGCCGCCGTGCGCGGCATGACGGCGCGATAGTCGGCGCGGATCGCGGCGGCGGGGCGTTCGGCGGTGTGGAAGAGCGCGCGGGCGATGTCATCGGCGCGGGCGGGCGGCATCGTGCCGACCGCGTGGTCCACGGCCGTGCGCCACTGCCAGTCACCCGGTCCCAGCTGGTCGAGCGCGATGAGGTGCCGTTCGTCGCCCACCTGCACCGGCAGCGCCACGCCGGGACGCGCGGTGAAGCGGAACTGCCCGGCCGACAGCGCCGCGTGCACCTCGAGATCGCGGTCGGCCCCCGTGCGCGTGGTGCGCAGCCCGGTCCACAGGGCGGTATCGCCGGCGAGCTTGGACGGCGCGAAGGCGTAGCGGGCAATCTGCATTCGCGCGGTGGCGAATTTGGGATTGCGTACCACGCGCGTGAAGCGGTATTCGATCGCGGCCGCGAAGGCATCGAAGTGTGCCTTGGCCGATGCGGCGTCGGACCCATACGCCAACGGCGCGGCCCGGCACCCCCCAACGATGAGGGCGCCTGCCAGGGCGGCGAGCAGCGTGTGGTACGGACGGTGGCGAGGCATGGCTTAGCAATACACCATGAACGCGGCCGGTTTCCTAGGGCGGCTCGGTGCGCTCCCGGAGCGGTTAGTTTTCGCCATTCTCTGCGCCGTCCGATCGTTG
Organism: Gemmatimonadota bacterium; assembly: GCA_031127095.1. Classification (GTDB taxonomy): domain Bacteria; phylum Gemmatimonadota; class Gemmatimonadetes; order Gemmatimonadales; family Gemmatimonadaceae; genus Gemmatimonas. The sequence goes on along the minus strand of JARIEX010000010.1, from coordinate 16,629 downwards.
CCCCTTTGGAACCTGCCGTGTCCGACTCTGCTGCTGAAGCGCCCGAATCCACGTCTGCCCCGCGTCGCGACTTCATCCGCGAGCTGGTGGCCGACGACGTTGCCACCGGCCGGTTCGGCCGCGCACCGGCCACGCGTTTCCCCCCCGAGCCCAACGGCTTTCTGCACATGGGGCACGCGAAGTCGATCTGCCTGAACTTCGGCATCGCGCAGGAGTTCGGTGGCAGCTGCAATCTGCGCTTCGACGACACGAACCCGGCCACCGAGGACGTGAAGTACGTGGAGGCGATCCAGCGCGACGTGCAGTGGCTGGGCTTCCAGTGGGACAACCTGTTTTACGCGTCGGACTATTTCGAAAAGCTGTACGAGATCGCCGAGTCGCTGGTGCTGAAGGGCAAGGCGTACGTGGACTCGCAGAACGAAGAGGAGATCCGCGCCGGACGCGGCACCGTGACGTCGGCGGGCACACCGGGGCCGTATCGCGATCGCACGATCGAGGAGAATCTCGACCTGTTGCGCCGCATGCGCGCCGGTGAATTTGCCGACGGCACACACGTGCTACGCGCCAAGATCGATTTGGCGCACGTCAACATGATCATGCGCGATCCGCTCCTGATCCGCATCCGTCATGCGCACCATTATCGTCGCGGTAACGACTGGTGCATTTACCCGCTGTACGACTTCGCGCACGGGCTGAGCGATGCCATCGAGGGGATCACGCGCTCGTTGTGCACGCTGGAGTTCAAGGACAGCCGCGAGATCTACGACTGGCTGGTGCAGGAGGCCGGCTTCGAGCACCCGCCCACGCAGATTGAGTTTGCGCGGCTTGAGCTGGATTACACCATTCTCAGCAAGCGCAAGCTGCTGCGGTTGGTGAACGAAGGCCACGTGACGGGATGGGATGATCCGCGCATGCCGACCATCGCGGGGCTCCGTCGTCGTGGCGTGCGTCCCGAAGCGATCCGCGAGTTCTGCGAAACGATCGGCGTGGCGCGCAAGGACGCGCGCGTGGAAATCGCGGCGTTCGAGCATGCCGTGCGCAACGACCTGAACATGGAAGTGCCGCGCGTGTTGTGCGTGCTCAACCCGCTCAAGGTCGTGCTCACGAACTACCCAGAGGACCTGGTGGAGGATCTCGACGCGCCGAGTTTCCCGCCCGACGTGCCGAAGACGGGATCGCGCCGCATGCCGTTCTCGCGCGAGTTGTACGTGGATCGCGACGACTTCATGGAAGATCCGCCGAAGAAGTTCTATCGCCTCGCGCCGGGCAGGGAAGTGCGGTTGCGCTTCGGCTATCTCATCACCTGCAACGAGGTGGTGAAGAACGGTGCGGGTGAGGTGATCGAGCTGCGCTGCACGTACGATCCCGCCACGCGCAGCGGCCAGGCGCCCGACGGCCGGAAGGTGCAGGGCACCATTCACTGGGTGAGTGCGGCCCAGGCGCTGTCGTGCGAAGTGCGCGTGTACGATCGCTTGTTCTCGCAGCCCGATCCGGATGCCGTGCCCGAGGGGCAGGATTTCATCTCGACGCTCAATCCGCAATCGCTGGTGGTGATTCCCGACGCTAAGATCGAGCCCAGCGTGGCCAACGATCCGATCGGGTCGCGGTATCAGTTCGAGCGCACCGGCTACTTCATGAGCGAGGTGGAGAGCAGCACGCCGGAGAAGCTGGTGTTCAACCGGATCGTGGGCATGCGGGACAGCTGGGCGAAGGAAGTGAAGCGGGGGTGAGTTCGATTGCTCGCGCATGCGTAACGGGGGTGACGGAGTTCCGTCGCTCCTGTTGCAGGTTGGGGCATGAATGTTTCGCCGCCGAGTTGCCAAAACCGCCGAGAGCCGAGCAAACTATGGGCATGCCAATCGCGCACGAGCGTCGCTGGTCGGTGGAGGACGTCTGGGCGTTGCCGGACGATCCGCACCAGCGCTACGAGACGGTGGACGGAGAGCTGCTGGTGAGCCCGATGCCGCGGTTCGCGCACCAGCGCGCGGTCGCCGAGCTCGGGCTCATGCTTGGCGCTTACGTAAAGCGCCAGCGCGTTGGCGAGATGATGTTCTCGCCGTACGACGTGGTGCTCGACCCGTTCACGCTGATGCAGCCGGATGTGCTTGTGATCGCTCCGGTTGGCCTCGATGTGGTACGTGGGAGGGTTGCGCCGCCACCGCCGTATCTCGCGGTCGAAGTGTTGTCGCCGAGCACGGCGCGGGCCGATCGGCTGCGGAAGCGGCCGCGGTACCAGCGCGCGGCGATCGAGTGTTGGTTGATTGACCTGGACTCGCAGCTGATCGAACGGTGGACGCCCGACGTGGACCGGCCGGAGATCTGTGCTGATCGGTTGGTATGGCACCCGCCTGGCGCTGTGGAGCCGCTCGACGTCGACGTCGCGGCGCTGATGCTGGCGATACTCGGTGCGGACAACGACGGAGCCGGAGGCACTACCGTCCGGCCGTGAGTCTTCTATATTTGGGGTTCCAATGGGTTTCGGCCCGTTGGATGCCAGCTGCCCCTTAGCTCAATTGGCAGAGCGTCTGACTCTGACTCAGAAGGTTCTAGGTTCGATTCCTAGAGGGGCAATAGTTACGTAATCGCATGCGCCGCCGTCACTTACGTGAATGGCGGCGTTTTGCATGGGCGGGGGGATTTCGGGAGATTCCTAGTTTCATCGTGTCAGAACCTTCCGCGTTCGGCTTCGACGCAAGTCTAAAGACGCAGCCCCTACAGCTCCTGAACACTCAGATGCACCCATCGCGCGATGCGCTCTCGCTCCGCATGTGGAACGGGCAGTCGCCACACGCGCTCGACGAGCGTGGTGCTCGACAGGAACTCCTCGGCCAGTAGCGTGAGAACGAACTCGCGGTCTTTGTCTCGGAACGCCACGAGTTTGCTCGCGGCGAGGTCATGTCCTTCAAGGCACAGGCCCGTGCTGGTTTCGGACGCGTAGACGGCGACGGTTCGCTCCTCCCACCCCGCTGGCAGCGTGGCCGCCTCGGTGATCGGGAGGCCGTGCACGTAGAAGCCGTGCGCTTGATGAAACGGAGAGTCTTCACCGATGGTGTTGAGGTACTCGACGCGGTCAAGACGATGGCGCGGCGAGATGTCCGCCTCCGCCGACATCTTGAGTGTGGCCGGCACCTCGGGGAACTGCCCAAGGATCGACTGCGACCCGAACACATACACCTCGTGTTCGGCCACCACGTCGCAGGCCGCGCGAATCGCATGCTCCAGCTGCTCGCGTGTCACTGGCGGACTCCTCGTTCGCCATCAGAGCCGACGCCTGCGAAGGGCGTGGTCTGACGCAGCCGCGTAGCCCTTTCGCCGGGATCGCGCAGGAACGCCGCTATGCGATGCGGCGGCAGCGTGAGGATGTGCTCCCACTCGCGCAGCTCGTGCGCCTCGGCGGCCGACGCGTGCTGCAGGCGCTGCTGAACCCACCGCTGTGCGACGTCGATCAGACGCGGGTCGCGCGAAATCGCCATGGCCACTCGCTCCGCCTGTGCACGGGACCTCTCATCGAGGTCCCCGTGAGTCTTCGCGGCCGGGGGCTCGTCGACGTGCGGGGGCAACACGCCGGCCGATAGTGGTAACACCCCGTACAGCAGGGTGGCGTCGCGTACGGCGTCCTGCCGGTCGGCGGTCATCGTCTCAAGGTCCGCGCGCGTGCGCACCAACAGATCGATGCTCAGGTCGAAGCGCCGCTCGAGATCGCGAAGGCGACCGATCAGTTGTTCGGCAACAGCGTGGCGTTCCCGTACGGTCGTCAGTACACCTAACCGCAGCGCATCGTGCGCCGAGTCCATGCCGTTGGCGTGCGGTCCTTCAATCCATGCCGCATGCGGGGCCGGAATGATCGACTTCATCAGCTCCTGGAGCGAGGCGATGAGCATGCTGCGCCGCTGACGTTCGGCGTCGAAGAGGGCACGAAGGACTGGAGCGAACGCGTGGGCCGGACTCAGCTCGATCACCTGCCGCCCGCCCGCACCTAGGGCGCGCACGATCCCCAGATGCGCGAGCCGGTTGATAGCCCGGAGCACCCCAGAGAGGTTCAGCCGCGTGGCCCTCGCCAGCTCGCCGGGGGGCAGTGGGTGTTCCGACTCCGAAAGCACCCGCAGGATGCGGACGTGCGACACTTGGCCGAGCAGCTCGTCGAGCGGCGCGTCCAGATAGCTCAGGGGTGTCAGTGCGCGACGGGGCATGCGGCGCATGGGAAGACGTTGGTGGACTATTGTCAACGAAGTTGATAATAATACACAAAGTTGACTATTGTCTATGTCCCGGCGCAACGGCAGGATGCTGGAGTAAAACTATGCTAGTAGTTGACAGGCAGGCCTCGCGGTCGTACACTGAACTATCCACATAGTTCAGGAGCTGCGATGGACCAAGTGTCGCTGGGCGAACGCGAGTTGGACGTGATGATGGTGCTCTGGACTGCCGGGCCAGGTACCGTGGCCGAGGTCAAAGAGCGTCTCCCCGCCGCGCTGGCATACAACACCGTGCTCACCATCCTGCGGAACCTCGAGGCGAAGGCGCTCGTGGATCATGAGGCTGAGGGGCGGCTGTTCCGGTACTTCCCCGTTGTCAGTCAGGAGGCGGTGAAGGGCAGCGCCGTGTCGCGACTGGTGGCAAAGTTTTTCGGCGGCTCGCCCGTGAGCGTGGTCGCGCATCTCCTTGAGAACGACGCCCTCAGTGCCGACGAGCTCAAGGCATTGCACGCTCACCTGAACGGCCGTTTGGCCGGATCGGAAAAGAAGGACCAATGATCGCCGCGCTCGCGATGTACGCCCTTCTGGTGGGGCTCCTGCTCGGCTTCCTCGCGGTCCTCGCCGAGCGCGGCGTGCGTCTCGTCGGGGGACCAACGCGATTCGTGTGGGCCGTCGCCATGTCGGCCATGGTCGTGTTCCCGGCGGCCGCGATGCTCATGCGAGAGCAGCCGATTGTTCCGGCGCCGACGGTGCTCCGCGGAGGCGACGTAGCGTCGCCAGGCGGATCGGTCGGCATGTCTTCAATACGAGACGACAACGCATTGGTCGTCAGCACCGCGCCCAAGCGCCTGACCAACAGATGGCGGGAACTTCTCAACCGCATTCACGATAGCGCAGCGGGATACGATGGCCTTCTGCTCGCGCTCTGGGCCGTGGTGTCGGCCTTTCTCTTGGGGATGATGCTGCACGCCCTTTCCGAGGCGCGCCGGATGCGACTGGGGCTGAAGTCCGAGACCGTGTGCGGTACAACGGTGCTGGTCTCCGAAGAGATCGGCCCCGCAGCGATGGGCGGGAACCCGAGAGCCATCGTGATCCCGCGCTGGGTGATGGCTCTCGACGACTCGCTCCGGTCACTCGTGATTCGTCATGAGCAGGAGCATCTGGCCACCCGTGACCCCGCAATGCTGACGACGGCGCTGTGCACCTTGGTCCTGATGCCGTGGCACCCCGTGCTGTGGTGGAGTTGGAGCCGTCTGCGCCTCGCCATCGAGTGCGACTGTGATGCCCGCGTGCTTCGCCGGGAGCCGAGCCCGAAGACGTATGGGCAGCTACTCCTGCTCGTCTCGCACCACCGATCAACCGCCCCTCGGGGACAACGTCTGCTGATGTCGCTGGCTGCTCCACTCTCCCCGCAGGCTTCACAACTCAAGCAAAGGATTGACGCCATGACGACCCGTCCAACACGGCACAAGCGCTCGACCATCGCGGCGCTGGCCGTCGGTGTCATTGGTGCCTCGTTGCTGATCGCCGCCGTGCCGACACCGAGCAGCAATCAGCTGAACGCGGCGGGGTCTCCACTGGAGTATCGGTGGGTCGCTCGTCAAGGCGGTGCCGGAGTATCAGTTCTGCCACGCCGCACTGAGGTCGCGCTCGCCATGAGCGGAGTGGGTGACAGTGTTGCGGTTGCCGTCACCGAACCGTTTCTCACACTTGCGGACGTGGACTCGATCATGGTATCGGAAGTCAACGATGGTGAAGCGACGGTGGGGGCCATGGTGAGCGCAGGCGCACGCGACCGGCTGCGAGCGACGACGCGGCAGCACATCGGGTCTGAGGTGGCGGTCGTCGTCGACGGTGCCGTCTTTACGATCGCCACGGTCAAGTCAGAACTTGGGGGACCACTGCCGATTTGGACGGGGGTAGCCGCCGACGCGACCGTGATTGCCGAGCGACTTCGTGAGGCACAGCGCGGGCTACGCCAACGCGGCTCCGCGCCAACCGGCAGCCTATCGGCAGCCTATCGGCGGCGCGCACAAGCCTGCCCGGACAGGGCCCTAACGTAACCGTCTATGCGACGAAGGTCGGCACCAAGAATGTGGTCGTTGATAGTCGCGGACAAATCGCCGGAGAGATTCTCATCTACGGCGCCGGGCCAGTGAAGGTCGGACTCGGGACGGCCGAACCTCAGATGGTCGCAGACACCATTCGCCTCAAGATTTTTCCCGCGTTTATCGCGGACGTGACCGACGGTGATGTACACGTCGAGTTGCGCGGTGAGGGCGAACTCGAAATTGCCGCCACGGTGACCGGCGGACCCGCCGTGAATGTGAGCGCGACCGGCCACCATCTCGTTCTCCTGAAGGGCGGCACCGGGATCAGGACGGTGCGCCGGAAGTAGCCGCCCATCACGCCGGCAAGGATCCGTTTCCCGTGGGATGGCACTGTGATAGCGAACTCGGAACGACCAGCAATCCCTGCCGCACTAGGCACCCGCATGGGTGGCATGTGCCGCGGCATCCGAAGTGATGCTTGGCGATTTTGCCAATTCGCGTGGCGTTTCTGCCTAGTCTTTGCGTGAATGGTGGACGGCGATTCGACTCTGGATCAGAAGGTTCCAGGTTCGAAACCTAGAGGGGCAATAATTCGTAATCGCAAACGCCGCCGTCACTTACGTGAACGGCGGCGTTTTGCTGTTTCGGCGCGAGCCATGCGTGGGCTGGCAGAGTCGGCGACGTCCCGAATTCATCCGAGCACCCGACCGGCCGGCAAGGCACCAGCGGGCGGATGCGAGGGGGACACGGCCGGTGCCGTGGAGTAGATTCCGCTTGTGTCCCGAACCGTCTGGTCCCGCTGGACCATCCTCCTGTTGGCGCTGCTCGCCAGCGTCGCGTCGCCCACGCTCGCCGTGGCGCACGGCATGGCGCATGCGCATGCGGCCGAGGGGCACCACGGTGAGGACCATTCAAACCGTGATGGTGACGGTGACGGTGACGGCACCGCGCTGACCGAGCAGGACCACGGGCACCGACACGCGCACTCGCGGGTTGAGCCGGCCGCCACGGGCCGGCAGGATGTCCGGCACGGTCTCGAGGCGCCGGTGATCAGTGCCCCCGCGGCGCTCGTGCCGCCGCTGCTGAGTCACGCGCGCCCGCCGCGGTCACGGTGGGACGCCGTGGCCTTGGCGCGCCCGGCGCCGGACACGGGGCCGCCGCCCGCGCTTCGAGCGCCGCCGACCTGCTGACCTGAACGTCACGCCGCGTGCGCCCTGCGTACGCGGGCGCGGCGTGTGTATGGTCGCGCGTTCGCGTGACCGTCCCCTGGGGATGCGGCTCGTGCATGTGGCCGGCGTCGTAGCGCCCTTGGGAACGTCAGCCTTCGGGTCTCGTGGTTTCTTCGTGTTTCTGGAGTCGGCGCGTTCGTACCGCCGCCCTGCTGTGGATGGGCCTCAGCGCGCGCCCCCTGCCGGCGCAGGACATCATCGCGGCTGGCCGGTCTGTCGAGTTCCTCAACTTGCGCGACGCGCGTGCGGCGGCGCTCCGGCTCGATCCCACCGTCCGTGCCGCGCAAGAGGCCGTGGCCGCCGCGGTGGCGCGCGAGCGGCAAGCGGCGGCGCGGCCCAACCCCACCCTCGCGTACGGGCGTGAACAAACGTCGCGCGCGGGTCAGTCCAATGCGCAGGACATTGCGCAGCTCGAGTGGCCGGTCGATGTGGCAGGGCAGCGCTCCGCCCGTGTGACCGCGGCGCGGTTTCGGCGGGAAGCCGCCGAGGCGCGACTGGCCGCGACGCGTCAGGCGCTCGATGCGGATGTGGTGCAGGCCTACGTGGAGGCCATGAGCGCCGTGCACCGCGTGCAGTTGGCCGACGCGGCGGCGCGCACGGCCGACGAGGCTCGCCGCGTGAGCGATGAACGCGTGCGGGCGGGTGACCTGGCCGGTTACGCGGGACGTCGCCTGCGCCTCGAGGCGGGGCGCTACGCGGCACGCCGCGCGGAGGCGGTTGTGCACGCCCGCGTCGCGCGCGCGCGATTGGCGCTGCTCACGGGGCTGGCTGTCGAAGGCGTGACGGTACCCACGACGGCTCTTGCTGACAGTACGGGACGTGCGTTCGGTGCCATGCTGTCGGCAGCGCTGGGCACCGCAACCGCAACGCTCTGGTCGCCGGTGGACCACGCGGACTCTCTGGTCGCGCGTGCGCTGGCCACGCGCGCCGACGTACTCGGGGCGCAGCGCGACGCGCAGGCGGCCATCGCCGACGCGCGACTCACGGCGCGCGAGCGGATTCCGCTGCCCGCCGTCTCGGCGGGCTACAAGGGTGAGCGCGTGCAGAGCGGTGCGCGCGTGCCTCCCGTTGCCCTGTCTGGCTTCGTGGCCGGGTTTTCCGTGCCGTTGCCGTTGCTCGACCGGCGCGCGGGGGCCGTGGCGGCGGCCGATGCCACCGCGCGCCAGACCAGCGCCGAGGTGGATGCCGTACAACGCCGTGTGACGCGTGAGGTGCTCGACGCCCTGGGCCGACTGCAGGGGGCCGAAGCAGAGCACGCCGCACTGCAGCCCTTTGCCGGGGCCGAATCGCGGCTCGCGCTGCGCGCGGTGCAGGCCGCGTACGCCGAGGGCGAGATCACGCTGACGGACTGGCTCGAGGCCGTGCGCGCCTGGCAAGAGACGGAACTGGCGTTCTTGACGCTCACCACGGACATCGCGCTGCGCCGCGTGGAGCTCGCGCGCGCGGCCGGCCTGTCGCTCTTTCCCTCTACCGAATCGAACCGATGACCGCCCGTTCTTTCTCCCTCGCGCTGGTGGCCATCAGTGTGGCCGCGGCCGGCCTGGCCGCGTGCGGTACATCGAACCCCGAGAGCGACAGCGCCGCCGCGTCGGCCGACGAGCCGGCGGGCGGTGCCATCACGCAGTGGACGGACAGCACGGAGCTCTTCATGGAGCATCCGGCCCTCATCGTGGGCGCGCCCGACAAGTTCGCGGTACATCTCACCGACCTCACGGACTTCGCGCCGCTGCGCTCGGGGCGCGTCACGCTGACGTTCATGCCGCGCAGCGGGGGTGCCCCCGTGGTGGCGGTCCAGGACGCGCCACGCGCGCCGGGCATTTATGGCCCGAGCCCTACGTTTACCACGGCTGGGGTCTACGACCTCGTGATCCGCGTGGAGAGTCCCCAGGCACGCGATAGCCTGTATGTCCCCGGGCTCACCGTGTACGCCAGTGCGGCGGCCGCGCCGCGTGATTCGGGAGGCGTCGGCAGCGGCATCTCGTTTCTCAAGGAACAGGCGTGGAAGACGCCGGGCTTCCGGACGGCCTTCGCGACCGAGGGGACGCTCGCCGGTACGTTTGAGGCACCCGGTGTGATCGAACCGGCGGCCGGTCGCTTCGCGCAGGTGAGCGCGCCCATTGCCGGTCTCGTCGACGCCGCAAGCGTCGCGAATGCACCGGCGCCCGGTGTGCGCGTGTCACGGGGACAGACGCTGGCGCTGCTCGCGCCGTCCATCGGCGAGGCGGGCAGCGCGGCCTACGCCGAAGCGCGCGCACGCTTGCGTGAGGCCGAAGACGAGCACGCGCGTGCGGTGCGTCTCTATGCGGTTGAGGCGGTGCCGCAGCGCCGGGTGCATGAGGCCGAGAGCCGCCTCGGGGCCGCCCGCGAGGCGCTTGCGGGGTACGGCGGCGGCGAATTGTCCGCGGGACGGGTGGCGGTGCGATCACCGGTGGCGGGCGTGATTGCCGACCGGCGCGTGACGCCCGGCAGTCGCGTGGAGGCGGGCACACTCCTGTTCACCGTGGTCGACGCGTCGGTGGTGTGGCTACGCGTGAACGTCCCCGCGGCGCAGGCGGCGAACGTGTCGCGTACCGCCGGCGTGGAGTTCCGGGTAGAAGGCTCAGAGCGGATCTATGTGGCGCGACGCGTGGTGTCACTGGGGAGCGTGATCGACAGCCTGTCGCGCTCGGTGCCTCTGCTGCTCGAAGTGAGCAACGGCGACGGCACGCTCAAGGTGGGCGCGGCCGCGCGCGTCTTGGTGCGTACCGGGCAACGCGAGACCGGGGTGACGGTGCCCTCGTCCGCGATCCTCGACGAAGACGGGCGTCCCGTCGCGTACGTGCAGGCGGAAGGCGAAACGTTCGAGAAGCGCCTGCTGACGCTCGGAGCGCGCCAAGGCGGCCGTGTCCTCGTGCGCGATGGCATCCGCGCCGGTGAGCGCGTGGTCACGGGCGCCGCGTATCAGGTGCGCCTGGCCTCGCTGTCCACGGCCGTGCCGGCGCACGGTCACGAACATTGAGGCGCGCATGCTGAATCGCGTGATCGCGTGGGCACTGGCGCATCGGGTCATCGTGCTGGCCGCCTCGGTGTTGATGCTGGTGGCCGGGGCGTGGACCGCGTCGCGTATGCCGGTGGATGTGTTCCCCGACCTCACGGCGCCCACCGTGACCGTCCTGACCGAGGCGCACGGCATGGCGCCGGAGGAAGTCGAGGCGCTGGTGTCGTTCCCGATCGAGACAGCGGTCAACGGCGCCACGGGCGTGCGCCGCGTGCGTTCCTCGACGGCGCAGGGCATTTCGGTGGTGTGGGTCGAGTTCGACTGGGGCATGGACATCTTCCGCGCGCGACAGATTGTGGCCGAGAAGCTCCAGACGGTCGCGGCGGCGCTGCCCACCGGCATCTCGGCGCCCGTGCTGGCACCGGTGTCGAGCGTCATGGGCGAAATTCTCATGGTCGGCCTGACTGGCACGCAGTCGCCGACCGAGCTGCGCACGGTGGCCGATTGGACGATCCGGCGCCGGCTGCTCGCGGTCGCCGGCGTGGCGCAGATCATTCCCATTGGTGGTGCGGTCAAGGAATACCAGGTGCTCGCCGATCCGGCACGCATGATGATGGCCGGCGTGTCGCTCGAGCAGGTGGTGCGCGCGGCGCGCGGCTCGAACGCCAACGCGTCGGGCGGCGTGTACATGGATCGCGGACAGGAATACGTGATCCGCGGCATTGGCCGTGTGCAGTCGGTGGCCGACATCGCCGGCACGGTCGTGGCGGTCCGCGGTGGCACACCGGTCACGCTGGGACAGGTGTCCGACGTGATGGTGGGCACCGCGCCCATGTTTGGCGACGGCAGCGTGAATGCCCAACCCGGCGTGGTGCTCGCCGTGCAGAAGCAGCCCGGCGCGAACACACTGGAACTCACGGCGCGCATCGAGCGCGAGCTTGCGGCGATTCAGCCCACGCTGCCCACCGGCATGACGGTCCATGCGGAACTCTTCCGGCAGGCGAGCTTCATTCGCGTGGCAGTTGACAACGTGGTGAAGGCGCTGCGTGATGGCGCGGTGCTCGTGGTCATCGTGCTGTTGCTGTTTCTGTGGAACCTCCGGGCCACCGCCATTTCCATTGTCGCCATCCCCCTGTCGCTCGTGGTGGCCATTTTCGCGATGAAGCTGCTGGACATCGGCATCAACACGATGACGCTGGGCGGCATGGCCATCGCGATCGGTGCGCTCGTTGACGACGCGATCATCGACGTGGAGAACGTGTTCCGCCGACTCAGGGAAAACCACCACCGGCCACCCGCCGAGCAGCGGCCGGCGCTGCGCGTGGTGTACGAGGCCTCGCAGGAGATCCGCGCGAGCATCGTGAACGCCACGCTCATCATCATCGTGGTGTTCCTCCCGCTGTTCTTTCTGGGCGGCGTCGAAGGGCGCCTGCTGCGCCCACTTGGCTTCGCGTACGTGGTATCCATCCTCGCCTCACTCCTGGTGGCGGTGACGGTCACGCCCGTGCTGTGTGCGTACCTGCTACCCAACTCCCGCGCCGTGCAACGGGAAGCGGAGAGTCGCGTGGTGGTGTGGCTTCAGGCGCGGTATGCGCAGGTCTTGCAGCCTGTGCTCGCGCACCCGACACGCGTGCTGTCTGGTGCCGTGGCCGCGCTCGTGCTGACCCTTGCGGCCGTGCCCATGCTGGGGTCGGCGTTTCTGCCAGAGTTTAACGAGGGGGCGCTCACGGTGTCCGTGGTGACGGTGCCGGGTACGTCGCTGGAGGAATCCAATGCGATCGGCTTGCGCGTCGAGCAGATGCTCAAAGCGAAACCTGCGGTGATCAACACCGACCGGCGGCAGGGGCGGGCCGAGCTCGATGAACACGCGCAGGGGGTGAACGCGGCCGAAATCGACGTCACGCTGCGCGACGACACCGACAAGGCGGCGCTGTTCGAAGCGCTCCGCGACGAGTTCACGGCGATCCCGGGCACCAACGTCACGATTGGGCAGCCCATCGGGCATCGCATCGACCACATGCTGTCCGGCACGCGCGCGAACATCGCCGTCAAGCTGTTCGGGCCGGACTTGTATCAGCTCCGGCAGATCGGCACACAGATTCGCGACGTCATGGCCGCCGTGCCCGGCGTCGCCGACCTGCAGCTCGAACAGCAGTCGGATGTGCCGCAGCTCCGCATCACGGCCGACCGCGCGGCGCTCGCGCGATACGGCATGAGCGTGGGACAATTCGCGGAGGCCATCGATGTGGCGCTTAACGGCGAGACGGTGTCGCAGGTCCTGGAGGAGGGGCGCAGCGTGGATCTCGTGGTGCGCTACCCGGCGGCCTACCGCCTCAACGCGGACGCCATCGCCGCCGTGTCGTTCGACACGCCGACCGGTCAATACGTTCCGCTGTCGCAACTCGCGGCGGTGACAGTGGACCGCGGGCCCAACACGATCTCGCGTGAGAACGTGCAACGCAAGATCGTGGTGCAGGCGAACGTGGCGGGCCGTGATCTTGGCAGCACCGTCGCCGACATCGAGCGCGCGGTGCGCGCCGGCGTGACGCTGCCGCCGGGGTACTTCGTGGAGTACGGTGGCCAGTTCGAGGCGCAGGCGGAGGCCACGCGCACGCTGTCCGTGCTCTCCCTCCTCTCGGTGGCCGCCATCTTCCTGCTGCTGTACGGTGAGTTCGGCTCAGCGCGCACGGCGGGGCTGGTGATGGCCAATCTGCCGCTCGCGCTGATCGGCGGCGTGGTGGCGGTGTTGCTCACCGGCCGCGTGGTGAGCATCGCCTCGCTCGTGGGCTTTGTCACGCTCTTCGGCATCGCCACGCGGAACGGCATTTTGCTCGTGGCGCACTATCGTCACTTGCTCGCCGAAGGGGTGCCGTTTGCGGAGGCGATCACGCGTGGGTCCATCGAGCGCTTGTCGCCCATCCTCATGACGGCGCTCACGGCCGGGCTCGCGCTCATCCCGCTGGCCTTCGGCGGCGGGGAGCCCGGCAACGAGCTGCAGACGCCGATGGCCATCGTCATCCTAGGCGGCCTGCTGTCGGCTACGGTGCTCAACATGATCGTGCTGCCGGCGCTCTATTGGCTGTACGGTTCGCGGGATGTTCGCCCCGAGGAGGCGACGACGTGACGTTGACACGGTGGGCGCGATGGGCGCCGCTGATGGCAGGCGCCATGCTGATGGCCGCGCCGAGCGTGTTGCTCGCGCACGGCGTTTCCGTGGGAGACAAGGGGTACATCCAGGAGACGTTCGGTGTCCGTCTGATGCCCTTCCTCTATCTGGGCGCGAAGCACATGGTCACGGGATACGACCACCTCCTGTTCCTGTGCGGTGTGATTTTTTACCTCTATCGTGTGCGGGACATCGCCACGTATGTCACCCTGTTCGCCGTGGGGCATTCGAGTACGCTCATTTTCGGCGTGCTCACGAAGATCAGCGTCAGCCCATATCTCATTGATGCGATCATTGGTGCGTCGGTGGCGTACAAGGCGCTCGACAACGTGGGCGCTTTTCGGACATGGTTCGGGGTGCAACCCAATCCACGCACGGCCACGCTGGTGTTCGGCTTGTTTCACGGCTTCGGTCTTGCCACCAAGCTGCTCGATTTCGAGATGGACCCCGACGGACTCGTGCAGAACCTGCTCGCGTTCAATGTGGGCGTCGAAGTCGGCCAGATGCTCGCGCTCACGGTTGTCCTCATCGCCATGAGCTATTGGCGGCGTTCGCCATCGTTTCTCCGTCGCGGTTTTACGGCCAACATGTTGTTGCTGGCGGCCGGCCTCCTGCTCGTGGGCTATCAGCTCACGGGCTACTTCACCACCCACGCCTAGGGTTCTGTCATGTTCGCAGTGCTTACCCGTATGATCGTCCTCCCGGTGTCGCTCGCCACCTCGGCGCCTGGCGCGCTGCCCGTCGTTTCGCCTTCCGATGTCGTCGCGGTGGTCGCGGCACAACCGAAGCGCGATTCCATGACCGTCACCATCGCGCCGGCCAAGCGGATCGAGGTGAAGCTCGTGATGAAGAAGGGAGAGAAGGCCAGCTTCGAGTGGACGACGAACGGTGCCGAGGTGGGCTACAACCTGCACGGGGAAGTGCCCACCGACCCCAGTGTGAAGGCGCATATCTACCAGCGGGGCTCGTCGAAGGGCGAGAAGGGCAGCATCGAAGCGGTGTTCGATGGCGTGCATGGTTGGTCGTGGCGCAACACCGGTGAGCAGCCGGTCACGGTGACGGTGAAGGCGACCGGACAGTTCTCCGCGCTCAAAAAGATGTGATGACGGACCCGTTGCCGATCCCCGAAGGGCCGAGTCCCCGATCGCTGCGGCGCGCGACGTTCGTCGCGCTGGTGGTCGCGGTCCTGCTGGTCGTGATGGCGGTGCTGCCCGCCGAGTACGGCATCGATCCCACCGGGATCGGGCGCCGTATCGGGCTCACGCAGATGGGCCGCCTGAAGCAGGAGCTCGCCCAAGAGGCCGTCGAGGATGCACGCGCGGACTCGGTGGCCGCGCCCGCCGCGGCGAACCCGTCGGCGCCCTGAGCGACTCGCCCGCCCCGGTCGCAGTCGGGACCGGGGCGGTCGCCCTCGTGCTCAGTCCTCGAGCACGAGATCGCCGCACGCGACTCGTCGCCGATCGCGTGGCGAGGCGGTGACGGCCACGTGGAAGTCGCCGGTATCTGGAATCGCCAGTGGCAGGGTGACCGTGCCGACACCCTTCCCACCCTTGCCGATTCGAATGGCCGGATAGGCGGTGGAATCGCCGAACAGCTGACCTGGTGTGGCGCACGTGCCGCGCCGCACGTGCCACGCCCGTCTGGCGCCGGGGACGTCGTTCCGCTGCGCCAGCTCCACGACGGTGGTGTTGGGCGCGTTGCCGGCGAACATCTCGAGGTCGCCGCGCATGGCGGCCCCGTCCGCACCGACGGCGATGCCGATCCAGACCTCGTGAAAGCGGGGGCGCGCGGCAATCAGAATGCCGGTCGTCAGCGTCAGCGAGATCACGGCCCGTGCGAGGCGGCGGAGCGGAGGCGTCGTCATCTGGATCGGTGCAAGGTCGGCGTGGCGTGACGAGGAACGCATGAACATACCGCACCATGGACCGTCGTCGTACCGTGCGACCGACGACTGCTCATCCGTGACGGTGCGTGTGGAACGATCCATGCAGGACATGGACTGCGTGCACCGCCCCGGGCTGCTCTTCAGTCCGGCACGGTGTGCTTCCCCATTGCACGGAGTTGTCATGCCATTGACCGCCGCCCAACGACAGCATCTCGAAGGCCGCCTGCGCGAGGAACGCGCCCGCCTGACCGCGCATGTGCTCGCCTTCCTGAGCAACGAGTCGTCCGATGACAGTCAGGATCTGGCCGGCGATCTCTCCAACCGGCCGATCCATCAGGCGGACCTCGGCACCGACGTGGCCCGCGAGGAGCTCGATGCGGCGATCGCCACGCGCCGTTCGGCCGAGCTTGCTGAGATCGACGCGGCGCTCGGGCGGCTGGCGTTCGCGCCGGACACGTTCGGGCGTGACGAGGTGACGGGTGAGGAGATCCCGTTCGCCCGGCTGGACCTGATCCCGTACGCCCGCACGAAGGTCGCCCGCTGACGCGGCGCCCGCGGCGGCCCACGGCGGCCTACGGCCGCCGCTTGCGCGTGTCCGTCGCTGGCGCGTTCCTTAGGCGGTCGTCTTGGACGTTTCCTCCCGCCCCCGCCTGCCATGGTTATCGATTCCACGCCCCGCCGTCAGCACGTGGCACCCGTCACCCGTGTTGCCTCCGTAGCACGGCACACCGCCTCGCACCGCACCATACACGCGCTGGTCGCCGCCGTCGGCTTGGCGCTGCCCGCTCTCGCGCATGCCCAGCAGAAGGGGCTCGACGAGGCCGACATCATGCGTCTCAAGTCGGTGGGGGGCGTCGCGCTCTCCCCCGATGGCGCGCGCGTGCTCTACACCGTGAGCGCGTGGGAGCACCCCAATGCCAAGGGCGACACCGCCCTCGGCGACCGGCACGAACGCCGCTCGCATGTGTTCATGGTGCCCGCCGCCGGCGGTGCCCCGCGCCAGCTCACCTTCGGTGAGCGCGGGGAGTCGCAGCCGCAGTGGTCGCCCGACGGTCGCACGATTGCCTTCGTGACCACACGTGGTTCGGGCACCGGTGACGACGCCCCCAAGCCGCAGCTGTGGCT
>JARIEX010000107.1 GCA_031127095.1 Gemmatimonadota bacterium | reverse complement strand
CGCATCGCCACCGCGATCATGGTGCTGGGCCTGGTGTGGGGCTTCGTCCTTCGGTTTGCGGCGCCCGCCGTGCACGCCCGTATCGGACGCCCGGGCTAGGCTATCGGATGCTCAGTCGGCCGCCGCCAGATCGCGATCCACACGCTCCTGCGTGATGACCTCAAGGCCCGCATCGATGGCCTGCGCGATCAGCGCGGCGCGCTAATCGGCGGCGATAGGGGCCGGTCGCGAGACGTTATTCCCGACGCTGGCGATCTTGCGGATCGAATCGATCGGGTCGACGGCCATTTGGTATACTGGTGGCGGGGTGCGTCGGACCGTGCGGGCAGGCGAGTCCCCGCATACGGCAAGAGGGCTCCCGCGGCCCTGGGGTTCACTCGCCCGCCGAGGCCGCCGCGGTGGCATATTCGCTGATGATATGGCACCGCCGCTGCGCGGGTTGCCCCCCGGAACACCGCCCTTTACCGAGTGCTCGCCATGTCACGTGCCGTCCTGACGCTGGGTTCGCTCCTGCTCGCCACCGGATGCGCGGTGGCCACGTCGTCGACCACCGCCTCGCCGTCGCGTTCGGGCGCATCCGCCGCCGCCCCGCGCGCCGCCGACTTCTTCTGGGTCGACCAGCCCGTCGGGACGCGCCACACGCTCATGCCGTCGTCGCGCACGGTGGTCTACGGCGGCTACGACGCCGAGGCGACGCCGGTGCTGCGCATCGCGTCGGGTGATGAAGTGGATCTGGGTGCCGTGTCCACGTGCGGCGCGCGGCTGCTGCAACCGGGCAAGGACACCGGCACGGTCGAACCCGCGTACCGCGAGATCGTGAACGCCGTGCGCGACTCCACGCTGCGGCGCGGCCCTGGCGGACACATTCTCACGGGTCCCATCTACGTGGACGGTGCGGAACCCGGCGACGTGCTGGAAGTGCGCATCAAGCAGGTGGCGCTCGACATCCCGTACGCGTGCAACTCGTTTGGCCCGCGCAGCGGATTCCTCCCCGAAGACTTTCCCGGCAAATCGCAGCAGCGCATCGTGCCGCTCGATCGTGAGCGCATGATCGGCCACTTCTCCGACTCGCTGGGCATCGAGATTCCGCTCGCGCCGTTCTTCGGCAGCATGGGGGTCGCACCCGCGACCGGTCGCATCAACAGCGCGCCACCCACCATGCACGCCGGTAATCTCGACAACAAGGAACTGACGGCCGGCACGATTCTGTACATCCCCGTGAAGGCCAAGGGCGCGCTGTTCGAAGCGGGTGACGGACACGCCGCGCAGGGCGACGGGGAGGTGGATATCACCGCGCTCGAGACGGCGCTGCGCGGCCGGTTCCAGTTCATCGTGCGCAAAGACATGACGCTGACGTGGCCGCGCGGCGAAACGCGCACGCATTACATCGCCATGGGCACCGACAGCAGTCTCACCGTCGCCGCCAAGGTCGCCGTGCGCGAAGCCATTACGCTGCTGGCCGACGTCAAGCAGATGACGCGCGAAGACGCCTATATGCTGGTAAGCACGGGGTGTGATGTGCGCATCACGCAACTCGTGGACGGCACGATGGGCGTCCACGTCATGATCCCCAAACGTTTGTTCGTGCGCTAGGGCCTGTGTGGCCGTCGCACCATTCCTCTTTGCTGAGCCGACACGACTGATGATCGCTCTCTCCATCCCCTGGCCGCGCCGTGCGCTGCTGGCGATCGCCGTCGGCCCGCTGGGGGCCGTGTCTGCGCACGCCCAGCCGGCCACGGTGATTGACGGACCGCCCGCCCCGACGGCGCCGTCGGTGATCAACCGCGACGCCGCACAGCGCGCCACCGTGCGCGCCATCAAGCTCACCGCGCCACTCACCGTGGACGGAGTGCTCGACGAGGCGGTCTACACGAAAGAGGCAGCGTTCGGTGGGCTGATTCAGGTGGCGCCGGACGCCGGCGCGCCCGCCACCGAGCGCAGCGACCTCTGGATCACCTACGACGACCGCAACATCTACCTGTCCTGCCGCTGCTACGAAACCGCGCCGCCGGCGGAGTGGATCGTGAACGAGTTGCGGCGCGATACGGGTGGCCTACGGAACAACGAACACATCGGCGTCCTGTTCGACACGTTCTACGATCGCCGCAGCGGCTTCGCCTTTTACACCAACCCCCTCGGCGCGCGTGCGGACTACAGCATCGTGGACGAAGGTGCCTCGAACACCGACTGGAATCCGGTGTGGACATCGAAGACGGGACGCTTCGATGGTGGCTGGACCGTGGAGATGGCGATTCCGTTCAAGTCGCTGCGGTATCGGGCCGGTTTGGATCAGGTGTGGGGAATGCAGATCCGGCGCTCGGTGCGTCACAAGAACGAATGGGACTACCTCACGCCCGTGCCGCGCATTCTGGCCGGCCCGCAAGCGCTCAACCGCGTGTCGGCCGGCGGCACGCTGGTGGGGCTCGACCTCCCCGAAACCGGCAAGAACATCGAGGTCAAACCCTACGCCGTGGCCCGCACCACGACCGACCGGGTGCGCACGCCGCAGATCAACAACAGCGTGGGCAGCGAAATCGGCGGCGACATCAAGTACGCCGTCACGCCCAATCTCACCGCCGACCTGACCGTCAACACCGACTTCGCGCAGGTGGAAGCCGATGAACAGCAGGTCAACCTCACGCGCTTCAGTCTGTTCTTCCCCGAGAAGCGCGACTTCTTCCTGGAAGGGCGCGGCATTTTCGATTTTGCGCGCGGCGGCAATGGCGCCTTCGGCGGGAGCGGCGGCGCGGATACCCCGCAGCTGTTTTACACACGACGCATCGGCCTCGACAACGGCGGCGTGGTGCCGATCAACGTGGGCGGCCGGCTCACTGGCAAGCTGGGCAAGTTTGCCGTGGGCCTGATGAACATCGGCACCTCGGGCGACGCGGCGTTCAAGGCGGAGCCCACCAACTTCACCGTGGTGCGCGTGAAGCGTGACGTGCTGCAGCGCAGTTCGATCGGCGCGATGGTCACCAACCGCTCGGTCGGCGCGTCGGGCGTCGGATCGAATGCCGTGTACGGCCTGGATGGGGCGTTCCTGCTCTCGCAGGCGCTCACGGCCGGCGCCTACTGGGCGCAGAGTCAGACCACGGGCATCACGGGCGACGACCAGAGTTTTCAGGGGCGGCTGGACTACAGCGTTGATAACGTCGGTGCGAAGGCCGAATTCCTCGCGGTGGGACGCAACTTCGATCCGCAGGTCGGCTTTCGCCGGCGCTCCGACATCAACCGGTCGTTCGGCGAAGTGCGCTTCAGTCCGCGACCAGCCAGTCAGGCCGTGGTCCGCAAGTTCACCGGCACGGCGTCGGGCGAGTACGTCGAGAATGGCCGTGGCACCGTGGAGACGCGAGTCTGGCGCGGACACTTCGATACAGAGTTTGCGAACAGCGACGTCGTGGGACTCGACGTCACCCGCAATTACGAATTCCTGCGCGTCCCCTTCACGCCATCGGGCGCGCCGAAGGCGATCGCGGCAGGCGGGTATGGGTTCTCCGATGTGGCGCTCTCGTATGCGTTCGGGGCACAGCGACGTGCGTCGGGCACCATCCGCGTACAGGGTGGGCAGTTCTACGACGGAACGATTCGCAGCATCACCATCGGGCCGGGCAGCACCTTTTCAACGGCCCGCATCGCGATCCTGCAGCGACTCGCCCTCGAGCCCACGTTTTCCGTCACGCGCATCGAGCGCCCCACGTCGTCGTTCACCACGCGGCTCGCGCGGGCGCGCGTGGACTACGGGTTTTCACCGCTGATGTTCGCGAGTGGGCTGGTGCAGTACAACTCGGCCGATCGCGCCTTCAGCACCAACCTGCGCTTCCGCTGGGAGTATGCGCCGGGGAGCGAGCTGTTTTTGGTGTACACCGACGAACGCGACGTGCGCGAGGATCGCTATGCCACCCCCACGACCGTGCGCGGCCTCAAGAACCGCGCCCTGGTGGTGAAGATCAGCCGGTTGTTCCGGTACTGACGGCGGGCGGCGTGGTGCCGGCTCAGGGCCCCGGCTCAGGGTCCCGGCTCGGTGCTCGCCCGGCTGGGCCACGACCTGTACATTCACCCCATCGTCATCGCCCGACAGCCCCGGCGCGCATGCCCATACCGGGGAGGACGATGGCCGTGCACGTGCGGGGGCCCGACGCCGGGACCGTCTCGCTGGTGGCCCTTTTCTGGGGCATTCGATGATCTCCACGGAACAGCTGGTCCGGATTGCGCACGATGCCGGTGCGGCCATGCTCGCGGTCTATCACGCGGCCACGCCGATCGCCGTCACACAGAAAGCGGATGCGTCGCCGCTCACGGCGGCGGATCGTCGCAGTCACGACGTGATCGTCGCCGCCCTCACCGCGCAGACACCGACGATCCCCATCGTCTCCGAGGAAGATGCGGAGTCCGCAGACGCAGCGGTCCAACCGGGCGGCGACTATTGGCTGATCGATCCGCTGGACGGCACCAAGGAGTTCATCGCGCGCACGGGCGAGTTCACGGTCAACATCGCACTGGTGCGCGATGGCTGTCCCGTGCGCGGGGTGGTCTACGCCCCCGTCCTCGGGACCACGTGGCTGACCACCGACGCGGGCGCCGAGCGCTGGCACGGGGATGAGCGCGCGCGCATCCACGTGACCCGCACCGCGGTGCCGCTGCGCCTCGTGGCCAGTCGGGATCACGCGGGCCCGCAGGTGCGTGCGCTGCTGGCCCGCCTGCCGGACGCCAGCACGCTCAGCATGGGGAGTTCGCTCAAATTCTGTCTCATCGCGGAAGGGCGGGCCGACCTGTACCTGCGCGACGGGCCCACTATGCCGTGGGACACGGCCGCCGCGCATGCAGTCCTGGCGGCGGCTGGTGGCGAGGTGTTCGACACCGCCGGTGCCCCCCTGCGCTACCACACGCCCCGAGCGCTCAATCCGCACTTCATCGCGGTCGGCGATCCGCACCTCGACTGGCGGTCTCTCCTCTCCACCGGCGACACACCATGAAGGCTGACGTCCGCGGTCATCTGTTGGCCCTCGAGAACGAATCCATCCACGTGTTGCGGGAAGTGGCGGCGCAGTTCGAGCGCCCGGTGCTGCTGTTTTCCGGCGGCAAGGACTCCATCGTGGTGGCCTGGTTGGCGCGCAAAGCCTTCCATCCGGCGCCGATCCCGTTCCCGCTGCTGCACATCGACACGGGGCACAATTTCGGCGAGACCATCCGCTTCCGCGATGACTTCGCCACGAAGCTCGGCTGCGACCTGCGCGTGGCCTCCGTACAGGATTCGATCGATCAGGGGCGGGTGACGGAGGAGCGCGGACCGCTGGCCAGCCGGAACGCGCTGCAAACGGTCACCCTGCTCGACGCGTTGCGCGATCACCGCGCGGATGCCGCCATCGGCGGCGCTCGGCGCGACGAGGAGAAGGCGCGCGCGAAGGAGCGGTTCTTCTCGCACCGGGATCGCTTCGGTCAGTGGGACCCCAAGAACCAGCGCCCCGAATTGTGGAGTCTCTACAACGGGCGCAAACAGCAGGGCGAACACTTCCGGGTGTTCCCCATTTCCAACTGGACCGAGATGGATATCTGGCAATACATCGCCCTGGAGGAGATCCCGATGCCGTCGCTGTATTTCGCGCACGAGCGGGAGGTCTTTCTGCGGGACGGGATCTATCTGGCCAAGACCGATTACATCACGCTGATGGCGCACGAAACCGCCGAGCGTCGCGTGGTGCGGTTTCGCACGATCGGCGACGCCACCTGCACCGGCGCCGTCGTCTCCGACGCCATGACCGTTGACGAGATCATCATCGAAACAGCGGCCGCCCGCGTGACGGAACGCGGCGGTCGCAGCGACGACAAACGGTCCGAGGCGGCGATGGAAGACCGGAAAAAGGTGGGGTACTTCTGATGTCCAACACGACGGCGTACGCCGGTATGGATCTGCTGCGCATCGCGACCGCCGGCAGCGTGGACGATGGCAAGAGTACGCTCATCGGACGACTGCTCTACGACACGAAATCGATCTTCGAAGACCAACTGGAGCAGATCGAGGGGGCCAGTCGGCGGCTGGGTGAGGAAGGAATCAATCTTGCGTTACTCACCGACGGATTGCGGGCGGAACGAGAGCAAAAGATTACGATCGACGTGGCGTACCGCTACTTCGCCACGCCCCGCCGCAAGTTCATCATGGCCGACACGCCCGGCCACGTGCAGTACACCCGGAACATGGTCACCGGCGCCTCCACGGCCGATCTCGCGGTCGTGCTCGTGGACGCCCGCAAAGGCGTGCTCACGCAATCGCGTCGGCACGCCTTCATCGCCTCGCTGCTCGGCATTCCGCATCTCGTGGTGGCCGTCAACAAGATGGATCTGGTGGACTGGTCGGAAGCGGTCTTCCGGGCCATCGTGGCGGACTTCACGGCGTTCGCGGGCAAGCTCACGATGAGTGACATCACGTTCATGCCGATGTCGGCGTTGCTGGGCGACAACGTGGTCACGCCGTCCACGCGGATGCCGTGGTTTCAGGGGGGACCGTTGCTGCACCACTTGGAGAGTGTATCGCCCGGGAAGCGGCGCAACACGATCGACTTTCGCTTCCCGGTGCAGTACGTGGTGCGCCCCAACCAGTCGTTCCGCGGCTTCGCGGGAACCGTCGCCTCGGGTTCGGTGCGGGTGGGTGACGAGGTCGTGTCGTTGCCATCGGGCGTGGGCTCGTGCGTGCAGCGCATCGAGACGTACGATGGATCCCGTGAGAGCGCCGAGGTCGGCGACGCCGTGGTGGTCACGCTCGAGGACGAAATCGACGTGTCACGCGGTGACATGCTCGTGCGTCGCAAGAACCGGCCCGTCGTGTCGGATCGGTTCGAGGCGTACATCTGCTGGATGAACGAGACGCCGATGGAGATCGGGCGGCCGTACGTGCTGATGCACACGTCGCGCGAGGTCCAGGCCTTTGTGGAGCGCATCGAGTATCGCGTGGATGTGGACACGCTGCATCGTGATCCGGCGTCCACCCTGGCGGTCAACGACATCGGCCGCGTGGAGATCAGCACGGCTAAGCCGCTCTGTTTCGACAGCTACCGGGTGAACAGCGCCACGGGCAGCTTCGTCCTTATCGATCCCGCGACGAACGTCACGGTGGGCGCCGGGATGATTCGCGGTGAGGTGAAGCCACAGGAACGGGTGCCCGCCGCGACCGTGTCGGCCAATGTCACCTGGGAGGACTGGAACATCCCGCGCGCCGAACGCGAGGCGGTGCACGGGCACCGCGCGGCGGTGATCTGGCTCACCGGGCTGTCTGGTACGGGCAAGAGCACCGTGGCGCGCGCGGTGGAACGGCAGCTGTTCGCGGACGGCTACCGGACGGTCCTGCTCGATGGCGACCAGCTCCGGCATGGGCTCAACGGCGATCTGGGGTTCAGCCGGCGCGACCGCGCGGAAAACATCCGGCGCGCCGGTGAAGTGGCGCGCGTGTTGTACGAGTCGGGGTGTGTGGTGCTCTGCGCGTTTGTCTCGCCGTACCGCGCGGACCGCGACGCGGTGCGGGCCTTGTTCGACGGTGGGCGCTTTGCGGAGGTGCAGTTGACTGCAAGCCTGGAGGTGCTGCGGGCGCGTGATACCAAGGGCCTGTACCAGCAGGAAGCCAAGGGAGCAGCGCTCGGACTGACGGGCGTGAGTACGCCGTACGAGGCACCGGAGCACGCCGAGCTCGTGATCGATACCCGTGTGATGTCAGTGGACGCGGCGGTTGGCGCGGTGCTTGGACTGGTGCGCAGCATGGCCCCGCGTCAGGTGGGTCAGGCGCGTCCGGATCCGGACAACACGGTGCGGAACGACTGATCCGCACGGGACAGCCGCGCCGTCAGGACGGACCCGCGTGTTGGCGTTGTCCCGCCAGCATCCGGCGCAGATAGTTGAGCTGCCCCCGATGGCGCGACAGGTGGCAGCAGAGTTGCACCAGCATGAATCCAATGGACCGCCCCCGGTGTTGCGGCGGCGTATCAGCCATGGCGTCGGAGATCCTGGCCGGATCGAGCTGTGACAGGGCGGTGTCCACGGCGGTGCGCGTCATCTCGATTTCTTCGACCAGCGCGGCCTTCGACAGTCCGCGGGTATCAAACTCATCGGCCCGATCACGGATGAATCCATCGCCACCCAGGACGGCCCCGACGAAATGACGCAGGTTGCCGCAGAGATGATGGCTGAGGGTGCCCACCGGATTGATGATCCCGGGCATCGGCGTCCACAGATGCTCCTCCGGAATGGCTGTGATCTCATCGGCCATGTCGCGCAGGTCGCGCAGCAGGATCTCGCGGATGTCGGCAACCAAGTGGGACTCCATCGTCAGCGGTGCCCAATCGTCAGCGCGCCGCTCAGGTCGGGGTGCGTGACGCACCCCGTGCCCCACACGCGCGCGCTTTTCTCGTCGATGCGTGCCTGCTGGCTGTCGCTGAGATGCTTCCGCCAGCCTTCCGTCTGACCCGACCGGAAGAAGGTCTGCGGATCGAAATGGAACGTGCCGGGCTTCTCGATGATCCCCTGCTTCATCGTGCTGAATTCCGTTGACGCTGCGATCGCCGAACGCTGTGCGTCCGTGGGGCGGCAGCCGGGCAGGATATGGGCAGCGATGGCATCCACCGCTGTTTCCTTGCGCTCCACCAAGTCCTCGTAGCGCAGCACCAGCAGCCGATCGCGGTCGATCCGCCCGTCACATCCGCTGACCCAGTCGAGCGTGTGCTGATGGTAGTCACCGAAGTACATGCCGCCGTCCAGGAACATCGGCACGAATTCCTCCATGGTCAGGCTCTCGGGGACCCCAAGCAACGGATGGGACTTGTAGAAGAAATATTGGGAGACGACCACACTCCGGGGATCGCGGAGGACGAAGAGAAATTTGCTGTCGGGATGGATGCGTCTGAACGGGAGGAGCTCCGCGGGAGAATGCAGATACCAGACTCTCGGTCTGCCTGTGGTCCGCGCCAGAAAATCGTGGAAGGCATCGAGACCGTGCTGCGAGGCCAGCACTTCCGGCCAGGGCACGGTGCCGTGTCCGATGTCTCCGGCATGGATGCCGCCGTCATCGGGGTACGGATGCAACTGTCGGAGGATCTCCACCACGAACTTCTTGGTCAGATGCGTGCCGACCTTTTGGTGCGTGGAAATGAAGACATCGTGTTCATCGGTGTCCCATCCGTCCGCCAGCGCCTGTCCTACGGCCGGATCGATGAAGGGCGGGAAGACCCGGTCGTTCCAGCGTCGATAGAAAAACCCGTCCGGTGTCAGTCGCTCCAGGGGTTCGAAGACGGTCAGCCGTTTCCGGGGTGTCTCGCTCATCGTCAGGGCAGTTTGGCGACCAGCAGGCCGCATTCGGTCTGTATGATGTGGTGCGGGATCTCGCGGTCGATGAACCAGCGCAGGAAGTCGGCACACTCCTCCGCCCGGTCGATGACATTGTCGGCCAGCAGCACCGTGCCGGGGCCGACCAGCCCTCTCGCCAGCAGTCGCTCCAGTTGCGACTGGTACTGGTTTTTCTGCGCGTCGAAGAACACGAGATCGTAGCGCCCGGCAAGCCCGTCGATCACGGTGAGCGCCTCGCCGCAGCGGACCGTCACCGGCACCTGACAGTCACGCATGCGCTGTTGGGTCGCAGCGGCGACGGCGACATCGAACTCGATGGTGTCCAGGGTCGTGCCGGCACGGGCGCCGCTGATGAGATACAAGCCCGAGAGCCCATGCGCGGTCCCGATCTCCAGCATCCGGGCGGGATCGGCCGTGACCACCAGCGCCTGCAGCAGCCCGCCGGTGTCCTCACGGATCGGATTTCTCCAGCCGTAGCGGCCGGTGCTATCCGAGTAGCTTTCGCCCTGTTTGCTGAACGACTCGAGGAGGTCGATCTCCCGGCGGACGCGCTCCGTCATCATCGGTGGCATGCCTGCGTCATGAAGCGGGGTTCCCGTCGCGCCAAGGGTCGAGACCGCAGGCATACGCGGTCGAACGCACCGACTATTACGAGCGGTGCGAATGTGAGTCTGAATGGCCAGACGCACAAGACGTCAGAATTGTGACAGTGGGGCGGGGGCAGCGGCCGACAGCGGCGGCCGAGAGCGGCGGCTACGAGCCGAGCCGGCGCCAGAGCAGCCGACGCGTCACCGCCGCACCGTCCGTGCGGCGCGCGTCGAACCAGATCGACAGCGTGTCGCCGCGCAGCAGGAAGTGCCGCTGCAGGGTGCGCCCCACGTCGGCCGGCGACAGCGCCCCCAGTAACTGATGCCGCACGATCCCGGCCGCGGCGTCGATGACATACGTGCCGAAATAGGCATCGTACCCGTCGCTGGCCGCACTGTTGTTGGGATCGCGGAGCGCCGGGGGAGTGGGGACCACCGGTCCGCGCGTGCGGTCGCGCGCCATCAACTGCGCGGCCACGTGCCCCTGCGCATCGTAACTGATCCACGCGATCGGATCGGCGCCCAGTGGCCCATCGGCCGGTTGCACGCCGGCGGCGGAACTGTCGGTGCGGGACACCAGCGTCCACGTGCCGATCGGCGCCTGCGCGCCCGCGCTCGGCACAATGGCCAGCAGCGCGAGGAGCGACGCGACGATCAGCGAGGGAACGGGCCACGCGGAACTCCAGCGGAAGCGACGTGAGGGCATGGTCTGAGTTGGAGTGGGTATGTGTCCGCGCGCCAGTGGCGCAGCCGCTGGCCGGCGGGGTGGTAGGGCCCGGTGCGCCGCCGTCACCACACTACGGCCATCACGTCCGTGTGCGCAAAGTCCTCGCCCACGAACAGCAGCGGTTCGCCGCGCGACATCGCGAGCGCGTAGCCAAAGCAATCGCCAAAGGTGAGCGCCGCCCGGTGTCGCCCCCGACCGAACGACCGCGCGGCATCGCGCGCAAGGGCGACCTGATCAGCGTCGAACGCGATGATCTCCGCGTGCAGGGAGCGCAGCAGCGTGTCCAGCTGCACCTCCCCGCGCTCGCCGTAGCGGCCAAGCAGCACCAGCGCGGCCTCAACGACCGTGCCGGCCGAAATGAGGCGCACGGGCGCCCGTTCGATGGCCGCCACGAGCCTGGACGCACCGTCTTCGTTGTACATGATGGCGACGAGCGCCGACGTGTCGATGACCACGGGTCGTTACCGGACCATCAGCGCGGCACACCATGCTCGTCGTACGCGAGCAGATCGTCCGGATCGCGCGCGTCGAGAACGGGGAGTCCCGCG
>JARIEX010000106.1 GCA_031127095.1 Gemmatimonadota bacterium | reverse complement strand
TAATCGGAGACCGCCGTGACGGCATCCGACTTCTCGATGGAGAAGCGCGTGATGGTGTAGAAGGAGCGATCCTGCCCGACGATGGTGATATCGGTACCGTGCAACGTGGTCACCAGCCGGACATCGCCCTCCCCTTCGCGCAGCATCTCGCGCGCGATCCACGCGCTGGTGGCATGCGGAATGGCGTAGTGGCAGTGCAGCACGTCGAGCTGGTGATCGCGCACCACTTCGTGCATCCGCACGGCGAGCGCGAGGTCGTACGGCGGAAACTCGAATAACGGATACCGGCCGACGTCCACCTCGTGAAACCAGACACGCGGCAGAAAGCTTGGCAGTCGAAAGGGCTGCTGATACGTGATGAAGTGCACCTCGTGCCCACGGGCCGCGAGGGCGATGCCGAGTTCCGTCGCGACGGCACCGGAGCCGCCGTAGGTGGGATAGCAGGTGATGCCGATCTTCATGCGTGCCCCGTGGATGACTCATGCCCGGTGACCGCGTCCCCGCGGTCCCACCAGTCGAGCAGGCGCGTCGGCGCGTCGGGCGCGTCCGGGTCGAGGTGCGTGACCTGCTCGGGCGGCAGTTGGTGCCGGAACCAGGTACGCTGGCGTTTGGCGTACTGTCGCGACTCGATGATCACGCGTTCGATCGCCCCCGCGCGCGGCCGTGTGCCCTCGACGCTTTCGCGCATGACGCGATAGCCGCTGGCCGACCAGGCGGGCGCATCGGAGGAAACACTGTTCATGAGCTGTTGCACTTCCTGTTCGAAACCGGCGGCGATCATGTGATGCACACGGAGGGCAATGCGGGAGGCCAGCACCGGCCCCGGATCCACGACAAGATATCGCACGGGCCGGTGCGCAGCCGAGTCGGATGCCGGCCGAAGGGCCGCGCTGAGGGGCTCCCCAGCGAGCACGGCGGTTTCGATGGCCCGCAGCAGTTGGGTGCGCCCCAGATGGGCGCGTGGCGGATCGAGGCGGGCGCACCAGCGCACGAGTTCGACGGTGGCGCGCGACTCGAGCCACACGGCGAGTGCCGCGCGGCGTGCCGGATCGAGCGGCGGGATCGCGCCGAAGGGCTCCACCAGCGCCTTCACGTACAGCCCCGTGCCGCCCACAATGACCGGCGTGGTGCCGGCCTTCTCCGCCGCGGCGCACCAGCGTTCGGCATCGGCGGCCCAGGCATGCGCCGAATACCGTTCCTGCGGAGTCGCGATATCGATGCCGTAGTGTGGCACCGCCCGCTGCTCGGCGGGCGACGGCTTGGCTGTGCCGATATCGAATCCCTGATACAACTGCCGCGAGTCGGCGCTCACGATGGCGAGTCCCCGCTGCTGCGCCAGCCACAGGGCCAGGGCGGACTTTCCCGCCGCCGTGGGTCCGACGATGATGCGCCGCACCGCGCCGTTCACTTGCGACCGAAACGACGGTCGAGTTCATCCCAGGAGAGCCGCACGATCGTGGACCGTCCGTGCACATCGTGCGCGGGAAGACGCGTGTTGGCCAGCGCGATGAAGAGGGCGCGCATCTCGCCGGGGGACATGGCGTCGCCGGCCTTGATGGCGGCCTTGCAGGCGAAGGTGGCGGCGAGCCGTTCATGGCGCTTGGCGTCACCGGCGGCGCGGTCACCCGTGAGCGCGGCGAGGGTCTCGCGCAGGCAGCGCTCGGCGTCGAACCGGGGATGCGGCATGGGGACGGCATGCACGAGCAACGAGTGCCCGCCGAAGCCGTCCATCTCGAAGCCGAGGGTCTCGAAGGCGGCGCGATTGGCCTCGAAGGCCTCGGCCTCGTCGGGGCCCAGATGCAGCGTCATGGGAAAGAGCAGCCGCTGCGACGGGGCGTCGCCGCGCTCGAGCACCCCGAGGAAGTCCTCGTACAACACGCGCTCGTGGGCCGAGTGCTGGTCGATGAGCACAACGCCGTCCTCGTGTTCGAACAGGAGGTACATGCGCCGCAACTGCAGGAGCGGCGGGACGGTGATCGGCGCTTCGTCGGCCGGCGACGGCGCAGCGTACGCCGAGTGGGCAGCCGCGTCGATCATCGCGGCCGGTGACAGCGACTCGGCGGCGCCCATGGTGGCACCGCCATCGGACGGGGACGGCGGCGCGAAGAGTCCCTCACCCGCCGGCGCGGCGCGCAACGCGGCGGGGTCCATGGTGTGCACGTCGTCACGCCAGTCGGGGGCGGCGGCAGGGGCCCAGCTGCGCCAGCCGATGCCGGCGCTGGCGTCGAAGAGGCCGAGGGCGCGCCGCACGGCCGTTTCGACGGCGCGCTCGGTGGGCCAGCGATCGCGCAGCCGGACTTCGGACTTGGCGGGATGCACGTTCACATCGACGTCGGCCCCCGGAACGTGCAGCTGCAGCACCAGCGAGGGGCGCACGCCGGAGGGGAGCGTAGAGCGATAGGCCGCCTCGGCGGCGCGCACGATGCCGTGATCGCGGACCACGCGCCCGTTGATGATGAGCAGGACGCGGCGCGTGGCGGTGCCGACGTCGGCGGGACGCTCGACGAGCCCCGTGATGTGAATCGGGCCCTGGACGTCGTCCACATCGACGAAGCGCTGCACATCGCGATGCCCCCACAGTTCGGCGAGACGCGCGCGGAGCGTGGGCACGGCCGGGAGTTCGAGCATCACCTTGCCGTCGTGCCGCACGGTGAAGTGTACGTCGCGGCGCAGCACGCCGATGGCCTGCACCGCGTCGAGGATACCGCGCCATTCGGAGCGTGCACTCTTGAGGAATTTCTGCCGCGCCGGGGTGTTGTAAAACAGCCGATGCACCGACACCGTGGTGCCGCGACGTCGGGTGGCCTCGCGCGTCTCGAGGACCGCGCCGGCGGCGGCACGCACCTGCGTACCGGCCCCGTCTTCCGATGCGGATTCGATCACGAGCTCGGACACCGACGCAATGGCGGGGAGCGCTTCGCCGCGGAAGCCGAAGCTACGGACGCCAACGAGTTGTTCGGCGCTGGTGATCTTGGACGTGGCGTGACGGGAGAGCGAGAGAACGGCGTCGTCGCGATCCATGCCGCAGCCGTCGTCCGCGATGCGGATGAGCGCGCGTCCGCCGTCCTCCACGGTGATATCAACCGTGGTCGCGCCGGCGTCGAGCGCGTTTTCCACGAGCTCCTTGACGACGGACGCGGGACGTTCGACGACCTCGCCGGCGGCGATCTGATCGGCGACCGCACTGGGCAGAATGGCAATGCGCGGCATGTGGGAAGCTACCGGATCACGGTGGGCGGCACGAGCGGCACCGTGCGGGCCGCCGGAATCCACCCACGGCGGCCGTCGGCGTGCCGAACCGGGAGCCACCCGTTGCGCGACGCATCGGCGGCGTCAGCGGGTGTGGGCTCGCTCTCGCGGCGATCGAGGCGCACGACGTCACCCGTGGAGACGCCTCCCATAGCATCGGCGTCGGTATCGGGCGCGGTGCGCATGGTGTCCGGACGACGGACGACCAGCAGGTCGGAGGCATCGAGCTGGCGGGCGCCCCAGAGCGCGAGCCCGCCGCCGGCGACCGCGAGCAGGAGGGCGAAGCGACCAGCCGTGCATGCATTCGCCGCCCATGACGCGCGCCCGTCGGTGCCGTGCGTGTGCGCTGTCGCGACCGCGAGGAGCGTCCAGCCGAGCACCCACGCGACGAGTGCGCCGAGCACGAGCGCCGCGACGGGAAGCATGGGGATTGCGGCGACGCCGTCGCGGGCGCCCGCGGGCAGTGCGGCGAGGTGTTCCTGCAGGTCGACGGCGAGCGGCTCGAGACGCGCGGCACGCTGCCACGCCATGACGGCGGCCACGGTGTCCCCGGCGGCCCAGGCGGCCGCGCCCCAGTTAGCGAGCAGATCGGCATCGTCGGGGCGTGCCTGAACGGCCATCGCGAACAGCTCGACCGCCTGCGCGTACTGGTGCCGTTCGTAGCCGGCGGCCGCCTGGGCGACGATGCTATCGAGACCGACGGGCTGCGCCGACGCGGATGTCGCACCTGCGGTGAACATGGTGAGCCCCGCCGCCGCGAGGATCAGCATCCCGGTGTGTGACCGCCTCAGGGGACGGATGCGGCGGCCGTGCGTCACGGCTTCCGCATCGATCCGCGCGAGGAGTGCGTCGGCCTGCGTTTCCGCCCGGTCCATGCGCGCGGCGTCGCCGGGCGCTGGCACGTCGCGGCTGGCGTGCTCGCTGAATCCCTGCTCCGCCAGCGCGTCGAGCAGGGTGAGCAGCGCCTGCGTGGTGGTGCGCGTGACGCCACGCCGTCGCAGTGTCCGCTCGACCTCGCGACGCGAGACCAACGATTGCGGGGCCACCTGCAGCCGTTGCGCGAGTGCCGCGAGCAACGTGCGGCGCGTGTGCCGGGCGTGGTCACCGGCATCGGCGCGCGTGGCACGACCGGAGGCGTGACGGGTGGTGCCGTGACGGGTGGCGGCGCGACCGGTCTCCGATGCCGTGGCCTGCTGCTGTTGACGGGTGCGGAGCCGCGTACGTAGCCAGAGCAGCAACCACGGAAGCGGCACCAGCAGGAGCAGCGCCAGCAAGGGCATCCGCCACGCGCGAAGCCGCTGTGCAAGCGATGTGGCGTGGGTGCCGCGCCACGGGCGCAGCGGCACCACGGCCACGTTGTCGCCCTCGACCGCCGCCGCGAGCACGCCATCGTTGACGGCGAGCGTGCCGGGGGCGGTTTCTGCGTAGGCGTACTCGCCGCGATACGGGTTGAAGTAGCTGTAGCGCAGGATCGGCAACTCGACGCGCCCCGGCTGCGTGGGGGTGAGGATCCAGTCGAATTCCTTGACGCCGCGCACCAGTGCCCCGGTGGTGTCGATCCGCACCCGCTCGGTCCCCGGTACCGCAGAGGCCCACGATACCTCGAGCAGCGGGCGCGGGAGCAGCTTCACGTTGCCAGCGCCGTCAACTCGCATGGTGAGCACCAGCGGGTCACCCACCCGCGCGGTGGCCGTATCGAGGCGCAGCGACGCGCGCAGCACCCCCACGGCGCCGGTGAACTCGGGTGGCCGGCCGGCGTCTGGCAGTGCGCGGACCACCACCAGCGCGCTTTCGGCGCGCACCACGAATTGTTCTTCGCGGCTGAAGTAGCTGGACGACTGCGGCAGCCCATAGCTGAGCTGCGGCGCCGGGACGACCACGGTGCCCGGCGCAACCGCGAAGAGTGCCCGCTGAAACACGTGGGCCTCGAACGTGCCCCCGCCGTAGGCGCGCGGCGCCACGCGACGGGGCGTGCCCAACTCATAGGCCAACAGCCCCCGCAATTCCGGGGGGACGAATTCCGGATTCCGACGCAGACGCGACCGTGCGGATTCGCTGAGCAGCACGGCCACCTGATAGGTCACCTGCTGGCCCACGTAGACCGTGTCCGGATAGGCCGCGGCATGAAAGTCGATGGGCCGGCGCGGATCGGCGCGCAGCCGATCCAAAATGGCGGTGGGTGACGGCTGCGCGCCGAGCGCGGGTTGCCACCGGGCCGGCACGGTAAGGGCGAGGGCCAGTGCCAGGGCCAGCGGCGTGAACCGCCGTCGCGCCGTGTACGCGCGCGCCGGATGCGTTGCGCGGCTCACCAGTCCTTCCCGCCGGGGGGCGTGCGCCCCTGACGTTGCTTGCGTCCCTGCACGTCGCGCTCTTCCCGTGCGGCGCTGTTGAGCAGGGCTTCCGCCTGCCGCTGATCGAGCCCACCCTGATCCTGCGGCTTCTGGTCCGGCTGCTCGTCGGGGGACTTGCCGGCGCCGCCACCACCACCGCCGCCCTGCGGTGGTGGCGGCGCGCGCAGGGCGAGTTCGTAGTTCCACTTCGCGTCGGCATCACCGGGGCGATCGGCGAGCAGCGCCCGATAGGCCGCGCGTGCGGCGGCGAACGACGCGGCGGCGACCGACGCGTCGGCCGCCGGGGTGCCCGGCGTGCGCCCGATCTGGAGCGCGGCGTAGCCGGCGTTGAACCGGGCGCGGTAGCGCACCTCATCCTCGGCGGTGCCGTCACGACGCACCACGTCGAGCAGCTCCGCGCCCTCGGGCAACGAATCGGCACCCAGCAGCGCGGTGCCAAGATTGTAGCGGGTGCGGGCGGTGGTATCGCCGGCGGCGAACTGCGCGCGATAGGCCGCGAGCGCCGCCCCGACGTTGCCCTCGGCAAACAGGACCGCGGGATCAGGCGGTTGGGTGCACGAGAGGAGGGAGAGGGGCAGTGCCGCGAGCCACAGGGTGAGCGCTGCGGGCGGCAGCGTTGCCGCGCGTGGCGCGCGTGGCGCGCGCCGGCGGTTGAGCCGCCAGGTGTCGTACAGCAGGAGGAGCAGTGCCGGCAGCAGCAGCCAGCGAAAGCGGGGGACATGATCTTCGCGTGCATCGAGTTGCCGCCGCGCCGTGCGCAGCGCGCGTAGCGCGCCGCGCACGCGGGTGGCCTTGTCGGAGGCATCCGCGGGGATGAAGGTGCCGTTGGCGGCGGTCGCCGCCGCCTCGAGCAAGGCCGGGGTATAGCGCGTGATCACGACGTTCCCCTCGTCATCGCGCTTGTCCCGCGTGACCGAACCGTCCTGTACCGGGATCGTGCTGCCGGCGGTGGTGCCGAAGCCCACGGTGACCAGGCTGATACCCTTCGTGCCGGCCTCGGTGGCGGCCGCTTGCACGTCCGCGATGGAGTCGAACGCCTCGCCGTCGGTCATGAGCACGAGCGCGCGATCGGCGCTGCCGTCGCTGGCGAGGAGCAGCTCGGTGCCCTGCCGGATGGCGCGCGCGAGGGAGCTACCGGCCTGCCCGACCACCGACGGGTCGAGATTGTCGAGGAACAGTTCGATCGCCCCGTCGTCGCTGGTGAGCGGCGTGAGGATGTAGCTGCGTCCGGCGAAGGCAATGAGGGCGACGCGATCGGCCTGTGACATCGCGCGCAGCCGTCGGACTTCCTGTTTCACGCGTTCGAGCCGGTTGGGACGCTCGTCGGGGGCCATCATGGACAGCGACGCATCGATCGCGATGGCCATGTCGATACCACGGGCGCTGACGGGCCCGCGCGCGAGCCCCCAGCGCGGGCCGGCCAGCGCCGCCCCCGCGAGCAGGACCACGAGCATGAGCCGCCGCGTGCGACCGCGCTCATCGGGATCGGTGATCTGGACCAGACGCGGCAAGGCCGACGGGTCGGCAAAGCGGGCGAGGCGATCGCGCCGCTGCCGCTGCCGCACGGCGCGCAGCCACCACACCACCACTGGCAACAGCACGGCGGCGAGCAGCAGCCATGGCGCATCGAAGCGCAGCGGTGGCAGGGCCGACACGTTCATGGCAGCACGCCGCGCCGCGCCCGCAGCACGAGCTCCGCGAGCAGCGCGGCCAGGCCAAACAGCAGGGGCCAGCGGAAACGCTCGGTGTACCGGATGTAGGCGCGCGCCTCGACGAGGGATTTCTCCAGCGCGTCGATCTGCTCGTAAATGCTCTGCAACGCCTCGGCGTCACGCGCACGGAAGTAGCGCCCGCCCGTGTTGGCCGCGATCTCCGTGAGCAACGCCTCGTCGATTTTCACGGGGCGATTTTCGTAGCGCAGCCCGAACAGGCCGCGGCCCACCGGCACGGCCGCCATGCCTTCGCTGCCCACACCGATGGCGTAAATGCGAATCCCGAAGGCACCGGCCGCCTGCGCGGCGGTCCGGGGATCGATGGCCCCGCGATTGTTCTCGCCATCGGTGAGCAGCACCATGACGCGCGAGCGCCCCGGCGCCGTGCGGAGGCGGTTGGCCGCGGTGGCGATGGCCGTACCGATGGCGGTGCCGTCTTCGAGCTGGCCCACCTGCAGGTTGTCGATGGCGGCGAGCACCACGGGATAGTCGGTGGTCAGCGGCACCTGTGTGAGGGCCTCGCCGGAGAAGGCGACGAGACCGACCCGATCAGACGTGCGTCCCACGACGAAGCGCTTGACCTTTTCCTTGGCGACCTCGATGCGGTTCTGCGGCTGGAAATCCTCGGCAAGCATCGAGCTCGAAATGTCGACCACGAGCGCGATGTCGATGCCCTCACTGGCCACCCGTTCGGCGCGCGCCCCCGCGCGTGGCTGCGCGGCGGCCACAATGAAGCCGGCCATCGCGAGCGTGCGCAGCCCGGGCGCCCAGCGCTCCCACGTGCGCGACGGCTGCGGTCCGGCGGCCAGCACCGCCGCGCGCGAAAAGGGAATGGCACGAGGCGGCGCGGCGCGGCGGCGCCACCACGACCAGAGCGGCAACAGCAGCAACAGCAGCAGGACCTCAGGGTGCGCCACCGTGATGCCAAACAGCGCGAATCCATCCGGAGACCAGCCCCCGGTGAACACCGCCCCGACGGCCGAGGACATCGCGGCGGTGAACGCGCGGACGCTCTCCACGAATGGCGTCACGTGGCCCCCGTCTTGGGGCGACGCGAGGCGCGGCGGGCCTCGTCTTCGTGCGCCTGCCGCGCCTCGCGCTCAGCCCGCTCGGCCGCGGCCCGCGCGGCCGCTTCGGCAGCGCGGCGCGCCCGTTCCGCCCCTTCGACATG
This sequence comes from Gemmatimonadota bacterium, assembly GCA_031127095.1. Taxonomy (GTDB): domain Bacteria; phylum Gemmatimonadota; class Gemmatimonadetes; order Gemmatimonadales; family Gemmatimonadaceae; genus Gemmatimonas. The sequence goes on along the minus strand of JARIEX010000106.1, from coordinate 2,800 downwards.
CTCGACGATGGCGCGTGCCGCGCCGGTCAACTCGTGCGCGCGCGCGTCCGACAGTTGCTGGCCGGCAAACTTTACGCCGTCACCGTCCGTCAGCAGCGCGCGTAACTGCGCGTGCGGGACGCGATCGTCACCGGCCGTGGCGTCCACCAGTTCCACGCTCGTGCGCGACAGTGTCGCGTCGGGGCTACGCGCCGCCAGATAGCCACGCAGTACGTCGATGGCGAGCGCCACGGCGCGTCCGCGCTCACCGGCACCGACGAGCGCGAGGCGGTCGAGGCGATCGAAATCGTGCAGCGCGCGACGGTACGGATCGAGGGATTCCCGCGCGCCTCCGGCGCCGCGCCTCCGGCGACGACGCCAGATCCACCAGAGCAGCGCGAGGCCGGCCACCACGGCCAGCGCGGGCCACCATTGCTGCCACCACGGCACGACACGCTGGAAGAGATCACGCGCCGGCTTGGGCGTGTGCAGCGTGGTGTCGCCCGGGAGCACGGACTTCACGAGCACCCGGGCGTCGGCGAGCGGAATGCGCATCGTGGTGCTGCCGTAGCGCACGACGGCATCGGCGAGACCGATGGGCAGCGCGCCCACGTTCCACGCGGCAAGTGCATACGACGCGCGTTCGGTACGCCCGCCGGCTCGCATTGCTTCCTGCACCACCGTGGTGGGCGCGCGCATCACCACTACCGCCGTGGTGTCGTCGATCGTGGGCCACTCGATGCGGGCGCCGTCCGGTACCACCACCGTGACGATGAGCGTGAATGGATCACCTACTTCAACGGTATCCGGGCGCACCACAAACCCCGCGCGCACGCGCGAGCCACTGGGTGGCGTGAGGACGCCGGTCGCCACGGGTGCCGGTTGCGCGGGCAGCGGCCGCAAAAACACGGACAGCGCCTCGCTCGCGGCGAGGGTGCCGGCCGCGAGGGCGATCACCATCGCGCGTGTCACGCCACGCCCCGCCGTGCACACCCGCAACAGCCGCCGGCGATCGCGCATCATCAGCGGCTCCGCCGGTCGGCCGCCGACACCGTGGGCGTGACCGGGCGTACCGGTGCCGCCGAACCAGCGGCAGCGCCCATGGCCCCGCGCGGTCCGGTCCGAACGGCGCCGTGCGGTCGCCGCGTCCGCGCGCGGAAGAACGCCAGCAGCGCATCCACGTACCCGTGTTCGGTGTGCACCACGATTTCATCGAGCCCGAGCCGGCCAAACAGCTTGCGGCGGCGCGCGTCGTCACCACCCACGCGCGCGGCGAACGCGGCGCGGACGGCCGGATGCGACGTGTCGATTTCGACAACGGCTCCAGACTCCGGATCCTCGAGGCGCGCCGGACCGATGTCGGGGAGCGTGCGCTCCGACGGGTCCTCGAGGGTTACGGCGATCACGTCGTGGCGCTGGGCGAGCCGGGCGAGTGGTTTTTCGAGATCGTCCGCGAGAAAATCGGAAGCGAAGAACACCACCGACCGATGCGGCAGCAGGCGCATGAGGCGGTCAACCGTGACCGCCACCGAGGTCCCGCGTCCGACCGGCGACACGGTGAGCAGATCACGAATGAGTCGCAGCGCATGCTTGCGTCCCTTGCGCGCGGGGAGCGCATGTTCAACGCGGTCGGTGAACATCACGAGACCGACGCGATCATTGTTCCGTGTGGCCGCCAGCGCCAGCACCCCGGCCATCTCAATGGCCAGTTCGTGCTTGAAGTGCGCGCGGGTGCCGAAGCGGGACGAGCCGGACATGTCGACGACCAACATGATGGTCAGCTCGCGCTCCTCGACGTAGCGCTTGACGAACGGGCGGCCCATGCGCGCCGACACGTTCCAGTCGATCGAGCGCACCTCGTCCCCGGGCTGATACTCGCGCACCTCGGCGAACTCCATCCCCTGCCCCTTGAACAACGAGCGGTACTCACCGGCAAAGCGCGAATCCACGAGCCGGCGCGTACGGACCTCGATGCGCCGCACCTGTCGCAGCACCTCGGCGGGCGCCACCGACAGCGGCGACACCACCGACGGGCTGTTCCCCGGCTCGGACGCTCCGGATGTCGCCACGACGATCAGGGCGCTTCGACGACGGACAGGAGGCGCGAGACGATGGTGTCGCTGGTGACGCCCTCGGCATCGGCCTCGAACGACGTGAGCACGCGATGGCGCAGCACATCCGGTGCAATGCTCTTCACATCGTCGGGGGTGACGAAGGCGCGTCCACGCAGAAACGCGTGCGCGCGGGCGGCCTGCCCGAGCGCGATCGTCGCGCGCGGCGATGCCCCGAACTCGATGAGCGGAGTCAGGTCGGCGGCGCCTACATCGGCGGGGACGCGTGTGGCGTGCACCAGATCGACGATGTAGTCCACGATGCGTTCGTCCATGTACAACTCGGCGATCCGGCGGCGCGCGTCGAGCAGTTCCTCGGGGGACGCCACCGGATTGACGACGATGTGCTCGCCACCGGCCATGCGGCGCAGGATTTCCTTTTCCTCGGCGCGCGTGGGGTAGCCCACGCGCAGCTTCATCATGAAGCGGTCTACCTGCGCCTCGGGCAGCGGGTACGTCCCCTCCTGCTCGATCGGGTTCTGCGTGGCGAGCACGAGGAACGGCTCGGCCAGCGGGTACGTGGTGCCGCCGATCGTGACCTGTTTTTCCTGCATCGCTTCGAGCAGCGCGGCCTGCACCTTGGCCGGGGCGCGATTGATTTCGTCGGCGAGGATGATGTTGGCGAAGATCGGCCCGTGCTTGACCCGGAACTCGCCGGTGGGCTGATCGAAGATCTGCGTGCCGACGACGTCGGCGGGGAGCAGGTCGGG
>JARIEX010000105.1 GCA_031127095.1 Gemmatimonadota bacterium | reverse complement strand
GTGCGCAGCCCCGGGCTCACGCAGGGGGGCGCCTTCGATCACCGGCAGCAGAGCACGTCGTTCCGGCTGGACCGCGATGGATCCGCGGCCACGCCCTCCGCGGCGCATGACACCCACCACGGCGACGACGGACTCCGCTACGCCCTGCTCGAAGTGGCGCGCACCGACGAATCGCTGGGCACACAGCGCGTGTTCCGGTTCGAGAGCGTGCTCGCCGAGGCCACGGCGGTGCGCCGCGGCTGGGCGCTGTCGGCGCGCGCGGAACGCACCGAACGGCCGGAAAGCGAACGCCTGCTGGATCTGTTTCGCACCGCCAATGGCCACGTGGACTTTCAGATCGTCGGGATCACGCGGTGGTCGATCGGTACGCTGCAGCTGGCCGCGCCGTCGCAACGGCTGCGTGGCATCCCGCGGCTGGGGCGGGCGCGCCTGATGCCGTTCGTGGAAGTGGCCCGTGCCACGGCGGTCGCGCGGCGCACCCCGGCGGTGTTCGTACCGGCCGAGTTCTACGGATCGGCCACCCAGTGGTCACTGAGCGTGGGTGCGCGGATGCACGCGGGCGCCATGCGGCGGCGGATGGGCCGCTATGTTGTGCCCGTCGTCTCCCGCGTTGGGTCTCCCGTGCCGACTCCCCCATGACGTCGTTCCCCCGCGCCCTGCTCGCCGTGGCGTTGCTGACGGCCTGCGGTGGCTCCAGTGACGCGCCCACGCAGGCGCCGCGTGTTCCGGTGGACACGACGCCGGTACTCCCGCCTGCGCCGCCTGTGCGCGTCCTGGGCCACTTAGGACAGGGGAATGTCCCCGAGCGCTACACGGCGGAGGTGTGGGTCCGCGGCAGCACGGCGTACACCACCACGTGGGGGAATCGCGCCGGCGTGCGCGGCAACGCCGTCAAAATCTGGGACGTCAGCGCCAATCAGCCGCGCCTGGTGGACAGCGTGATCGTCGCCAACGCTACGACGCTGGGCGATGTCCATGTCTCCGACGACGGCACCGTGATGGTGGTGGCGATCGAATCGAATCCCAACGGTGGCATCGCGCTGTACGCCATGACGAACCCGCGGGCACCGCAGCTGCTGTTGCGCACCACCGGGGGCGCGCTGCAATACGGCGTGCACACCGCGGAGCTGGCGCGGGTGAACGGCGTGCTGTACGCGTTCTGCTCTGTCGATCCCGGCAATGGCGTCCCGGCCCGTTTGGTGGTGCTCGACCTGACCGTCCCCGCCTCCCCGCGGACGGTCTGGTCGCAGGCGCTGGGTGCGCCGCTCATGCACGACGTATTCGTGCGCGACGGACTGCTGTTCACCGCCGAATGGGGCGACGGCGTGGGGATCTGGGACATCGGCGCACAGGGCGGATCGGTGGCGGCCCCGCGGTTGCTGGGGCGCGCGCGCACAATCGGCGGGCAGACGCACAATGTATGGTGGCTGCACGATCCCGCCACAGGACATCGGAAGTACCTGCTCGTGGGTCAGGAGGGGCCCGGCGCCCTGGGGTCGTCGAGTGCGGGGGACGTGCACGTGGTGGACATCAGTGTCCCTTCGGCGCCCGTGGAGGTGGCGGTGTACACGGTGCCCGGCGTCGGCGCGCACAATTTTTCCGTGGACGAAGCGCAAGGCTTCGCGTATGTCGCGTACTACAACGGCGGCGTGCGCGTGCTCGATGTGCGGGGCGATCTGGGCACCTGCACCGCGGCCCAGAAAACCAGCGACGGCCGATGCGACCTGACGTCCATGGGACGCGAACGGGCCACCTATGCGGGCCCGGGCGGGGTGCCGGTGTATGTGTGGGGCATCCACTGGTCGGCCAGCGGCTTGTTTGCCAGCGACATGCTCAACGGCCTTCTGCGGGCGGGGCCGGTCGCGCGATAGCGGCCGTGTCTACGCCCCTGAATGCGCGGCCGCTGCCCCTTCCCGCTGGGGCGCCACACGGCGAACCTTCCTGCCCATGCGCCGGACCCTCTTTCTCATCGGGGCACTGCTCCTCGCCCACGTTGCCCTGCTCACCGTCCACCCCGCCGGGGCGACGGTGGCTGATACGTCCGACGGTCTGGACATCGGCATCGTGTTCGACGTCGGTGGGCGCGGTGACAAGTCGTTCAACGACGGGGCCTACCTCGGCGGCCTGCGGGCGGCGAAAGCGCTGGGGGCCCGCGTGCGCTACATCGAGCCCGGTGAAGGCTCCGATCGCGAAGCCGGACTGCGCCTGCTCGCGGCGGAAGGGGTCGATCTGGTGGTCGGCGTGGGGTTCATCTTTACCGACGATATCAACCTGCTGGCCAAGGAGTACCCCACGGTCCGCTTTGCCGACGTGGACTACGCCGTGGCTACCGACAGCGTGGGCACTCCGCTGCCCATGCCGGCCAATCTGGTAGCCCTCAAGTTCCGCGAGGAAGAAGGATCGTTTCTCGTGGGGGCGCTGGCCGCGCTTGTCGGCGGCAGCAAGAAAGTCGGGTTCGTGGGCGGGATGGACATTGCGCTGATTCACAAGTTCGAGGCCGGCTACCGCGCCGGCGTGCGGCACGTGTGCCCGGACTGCACCGTCATCGTGAACTACGCCGGCGTGACCCCCGAGGCCTTCCGCAATCCCGGCCGCGGCAAGGAGATGGCGCTGGCGATGTACAGCCAGGGCGTGCGCGTGATCTTCCATGCCTCGGGCTCCACCGGACTCGGCGTGTTCGAAGCGGCCCGCACGACCGGCCGGCTGGCCATCGGTGTCGATGCCGATCAGTTCAGCGAAGCGCCCGGACACGTGCTCACCTCGATGGTGAAAAGCATCGACGAGTCGGTGTTCCAAGCGGCCAAGGCCGTGCAGGACGGCACCTTCCGGGGCGGCATTCAGCAGTTCGGGCTGGCCGAACGCGGCGTGGGCTACGTGTACGACGCCAACAACAAAGCCCTCATTCCCGACGCCGTGCGCGCGCGCCTCGACACGCTTACCGCTGACATCGTGGCCAGGCGCATCAAGGTGCCGAACACGCGATGACGATGAACAGCCAAGACACGCCGGCCATCCGGATGACGGGCGTCGTAAAGACGTTCGGCGCCGTCGTCGCCAACCGCGATGCGTTTCTCGACGTGGCTCGTGGTGAGATCCACGCGCTGGTGGGCGAGAACGGCGCCGGCAAGAGCACGCTGATGCGCGTGCTGGCCGGCATGTATGCGCCCGACGCCGGCGCAGTACTGGTGCAGGGCACCGACGTGACGGGGTGGAACACGCAGGCGGCCATCGCGGCCGGCGTCGGCATGGTGCATCAGCACTTCATGCTGGTGCCCACGCTCACGGTGGCGGAAAACGTGGTGCTCGGCGTGGAGCCGCGACGCGGCCTCACGATCGACCGGCAGCGCGCGGTACGCGAGGTGGAAGCGCTGTGTGCGCGCTGCGGACTGCACGTGGATCCCACCGCCGTCGTGGCCGACCTGAGCGTGGGCGAAGCGCAGCGCGTCGAGATCCTGAAGGCGCTCTACCGCGGGGCGAAGATTCTCATTCTCGACGAACCCACCGCGGTGCTGTCGCCGCCGGAAGTGCGCGACCTGTGGACCGTGCTGCGCGCGCTCAAGGCCGACGGTGGCACGGTGATCCTGATCACGCACAAGCTCGACGAAGTCATTGCGGTATCAGACACGATCACGGTGATGCGCGGCGGCATGACGATCTCACGCTTCGCCACCGCCGGTACCACGCCGCGCGAGATCGCGCGCGCGATGGTGGGGCGCGACGTCGCCCTCCCGCTGGATGTGATCACCGGCACCACGACGGCGGACACCGCGGCGCCGGTGGTGCCCGCCGCCGCGAATACGGCCCCGCCCGCGCTGCGCGTGCACGGGCTCTCGGTGCGCTCCGATCGCGGGGCGCGCGCGGTGCACGATCTCAGCTTCGACATCCGCCCCGGTGAGATTCTCGGGATCGCCGGCGTGGAGGGCAACGGACAGACGGAGCTGATCGAAGCGATCGCGGGGCTGCGCGCGCTGCAGGCGGGACGCATCCACTTGTCATCGCACGATGTCAGCGGGCAGTCCGTGCGCGCGCGTGCCGATCTGGGACTCTCGCACATCCCCGAAGACCGGCATCGCCGCGGGCTGATTCTGGACTACAGCATCGCCGACAACCTCATTCTCGGTCGTCAGCATCATTTCGGGACGTTCGGCACCCTCGACGCCGCGCGCATCGCGCAGCACGCCGCCGAGCAGGTGCACCGCTTCGACATCCGCCCGGCGGTGCCATCGCTGCCGGCGCGTGCGCTGTCGGGGGGCAATCAGCAGAAGATCGTCGTGGCGCGCGAGATGGGCCGCGAGTTCAGCGTGCTGCTCGCCGCACAGCCCACGCGCGGGGTGGACGTGGGAGCCATCGAGTTCATTCACGCGCAGCTGCGGGCGGCGCGCGATGCGGGTCGCGCCATCCTGCTGGTGAGCGCGGACCTGCCCGAAGTGCTCGCCCTCTCCGACCGCATCGCCGTGATGTACGGGGGACGGTTCGTAACCGTGCTGCCAGCGGCCGCGTGCAGCGCCGAACAGCTGGGTCCGTACATGACGGGAGCGGCGGCATGACCAACGGCACGCAGCGCGGACAACCCGGCGGGCCGCGCCACATGCAGAGTACGAGCGAAGCGCGGGCGGTGGCCGAGCTGCCGGCGCGGGCGGGGCTTGGGCTGGCCGGCAGCCTGCTGCCACCGCTGGTGGCGCTGGCCATCGCCGCCGTGGTGGGCGACCTGCTCATCCTGAGCTTCGGCGAAGCGCCGTCGGCGGTGTTCGCGTTGCTGATCGAAGGCACGTGGGGCAACGCGTACGGCATCGGCCAGGTGCTCTACAAGGCCACGACGCTGACCTGCACCGGACTCGCCTTCGCCCTCGCGGCGCGCGCCGGGCTGTTCAACGTGGGCGCTGAGGGGCAACTCGCTGCCGGTGGGTTCGGGGCGGCGGTGCTGGGACTGCTGTTGCCAGCCGGTACGCCGGCGCTGCTCGCCGTGCCGCTCTGTCTGCTCGCGGCCATGCTGGTCGGGGCCGGAGTCGGCGCGGTGCCGGGCGCGCTGCGCGCACGGTTCGGGGCGAGCGAAGTGATCGTGACGATCATGCTCAACTTCATCGTGCTCGCGCTGTTGAACTGGCTCGTGTCATCCAAACTGCACGTACCGGAGACGCTGCATACGCCCGCCATCCACGCCGGCATGGTGCCGCGCTTCGCCGACGGCATTGCGGCGTTCCGCGGCAGTGCGGCGAACTTCACGATCGTGTTTGCCGTGCTCGCGGCGGTCGCCAGCTGGTGGTATCTGTTCCGCACCCGCAGCGGCTATGCGTTGCGCGCGGTGGGGCTGCAGCCCGATGCCGCGGAGTATGGCGGCGTCCGCGTCCCCCGCGTGCTGCTGGTGAGCATGGCACTCTCCGGTGCGCTGGCCGGGCTGGGCGGCGTGAACTTCGTGCTCGGCTACAAGGGCTACTACGAAGAAGGGTTCGCCGGCGGCGCCGGATTCCTTGGCATCGCGGTGGCCCTCGTAGGGCGGAATCATCCGCTGGGCATTCTGGGCGCGGCGCTGTTGTTCGCCACGCTGTCGCAGGGCGGACTGGCCGTCAACGCCATCGTACCCAAGCAGCTCACCGACATTCTCACGGCGGTGGTCATTCTGGCCGTGGCCACGGCCGTGCCAGCGGTGCAGCAGCAGCTGCGCGCCGCAGCCGCCGGCGTGACGGCCGCGTTCTACCGTGATGCACGGCAGGGGGTCTCATGATGGCCCTCGCCTTTCTGCTGCAAACCATCCGGATCGCGATTCCGTATCTGCTCGCCGCCGCGGGCGGCGTGATGTCCGAGCGCGTGGGCGTGATCGCGCTGGGCCTCGAGGGGATGATGCTCGCCGGGGCGTTTGGCGCCGCGCTGGGCAGCTACTACGGCGGCAACGCGTGGGTTGGCCTGGCCGGTGCACTGGTGGGCGGCGCGGTGGTCACGGCGGTGCTGGCGGTGGCCACGCTGCGCTACAAGGCCAATCAGGTGGTGGTGGGGGTCGCGATCAACCTGCTGGTGGTGGCGGCCACCCGTTTCTATCTGCGGCGCATCTTCGACAGCGCGAGTAACTCGCCACGCGTCGCCGGCTTTGGCGGCGAAGGGGTGGGCGGCCTGTTCGCGAGCTTCGTGAATCCGGTGGTGTGGATGGGACTCGCGGCGCTGCCCGTGCTGGCGTGGGTGTTGTATCGCACGCCGTTCGGCCTCCGCGCGCGCGCCGTGGGCGAGAAGCCCGACGCGGCCGCCTCGCTGGGCGTGGCCGTGACACGGCTCCGGCTGCAGGGGCTGCTCATCGCCGGTGCGCTCGCCAGTCTGGGCGGCGCGTATCTGGCGCTCGACCAACATCAGTTCTCCGACAGCATGACGGCCGGGCGTGGCTTCATCGCGCTGGCCGCTGTGATTTTCGGCCGGTGGGAGCCGGTGCGGGTAGGCGTGGCGTGCCTGCTCTTCGCGGGCGCCGAGACGCTCCAGATCCAGCTGCAGGGTTCACAAGTGATTCCGAGTCAATTCGTGGAGATGATTCCGTACGTGCTGACCATCATCGCCGTGGCGGGCGTCGTGGGGCGTAGCGTGGCCCCCGCCGCGCTGGGCAAGACCGAATGACGATGGGCCGCGCGATCCGGGCCATTCCGCCGCGCCACGGATGACGGCACCCGAGGTGGGGACCGACGAGTATCCGAACGACGGCGGCAAGAGCGCGTTCGGCAAGCTCACGGTGTTGATGATCACGGCCTTCATCGACATGCTCGGCATGCTGATGATCCTGCCGCTGCTCCCCTTCTACGCGAAGGATCTGGGCGCCGGCGGTCTCGTGGTGGGACTGCTGGTGAGTTCGTTCAGCGTGGCGCAATTGCTGAGCGCGCCCCTGTGGGGACGGTTCAGCGACAAGCACGGCCGGCGCCCCGCGCTGATGGTCGGTCTGGCCTCCAGTGCACTGGCCTACGTGGTGTTCGCTTACGCCGACTCGCTGTGGCTGCTGCTGCTCTCGCGTATCGTGCAGGGCGCCGGCGGTGGCACGGTGAGCGTCATTCAGGCCTACGTGGCCGATGCCACACGGCCGGAAGACCGCGCCAAGAGCCTCGGCTGGCTCTCGGCCGCCACCAACGCCGGTGTCGCGATCGGCCCGGTGATCGGCAGCTGGGTGCAGCACTGGGGACCGCATACCCCGGGGCTCATGGCGGCATGCTTATGCCTGCTGAACATCGTCTTCGCGTCGAGGTACCTCACCGAAGTCCGCAAGCCGCTCGCCGACAACGCCGACGGCTCGAAGCCGGTGCGCAAGGGTTCGCGCGAAGCGGTCATGCGCGTCGTCACGCACCCCAGCGAACCAGCCTCGCGGCTGATCCTGATCTACGCCATCGCGATCGGCGCCTTCCAGGGCACCACCGCCATTCTCGCGCTCTTCCTCGCCGCACGATTCGGCGTGACAGCCGATACGATCGGCTACTTCTTCATGTACCTCGGCGTCCTCAGCGTCGTGGTGCGCGCGCTGTTCCTGGGCCGTATCGTCGACTACTTCGGTGAAGCGCGGCTGAGCCGCTACGGCGTAATGTTCCTCGCCGCCGGGCTGCTGGGGCTGTCGTTCGCCCCCAACCTGCCGGTGCTGGCACTGGCCGTGGGACTGCTGCCACTGGGCACCGCGTTCACCTTCCCCTGCGTCACCGCGATGCTGTCCCGCGTCGTCGCAGGGTCGGAGCGCGGGTTGTACATGGGCGTTCAGCAGACGTACGGCGGCATCACGCGCGTGGGCTTCCCGGTGGTGCTCGGGTTTGCGTTCGATACGTTTGGGCAGCAGAGCCCGTTCTGGATCAGCGCCACGCTGGTGATGGCGACGCTGTTGATGGGGCGGGATATGGAGTTATATGCCCCTCGGGCGGTGAAGGCTTCGTAACGGCGCTTTGGGCTTTGCTTTGGGCTATGGGCTATCGGCCGTGGGCCCTGAGCCATGGGCCGTGGGTGGCGTAGCGCGGTTGCCCCACGGCCTACGGCGCATGGCCCACGGCAGACAGCCGATAGCCCCACGCCCCGAGCCTCGAGAACCCCACAGCCCAACCCTCCCCGCATGCTTCGTCGCCGTTCTTCCTTTGCCCTCCTCGCCGTCGCGCTCCTCGCGACCTCGGCGTTCACAATTCGCCGCCTCGGCACCGCGCAGCCGCCGCCGGCCGACGTGATCTACGTGAACGGTCGCATCCTCACCGTCGACGCCACCGATCGTGTGGCGCAGGCCGTCGCGGTGGCAGGGAATCGCATCGTGGCGGTGGGCACGAACGCCGACGCGGAGCGTGCGGCCGCGCCGAACGCGCGACGGATCGATCTGCGGGGGCGCACGATGACGCCCGGGTTACTCGATGCGCACGTGCATTTCTCCGGCAGCGGCGCCGATCAGATTTTCGTGATCGACCTGAGCTATCCCAACGTGAAGAGCGTCGCCGACGCCGCGGCCGCCGTGCGGGCGAAAGCGGCCACGCTGCCCAAGGGCACGTGGATTCAGGGACGGGGCTGGGATGAAGGCAAACTGGCCGAACGTCGCCTGCTCACGGCCCGCGACCTCGATGCCGCGTCCCCTGAGCATCCGGTGTATCTCACGCAGACCACCGGCCATTACGGTGTCGCCAACAGTGTGGCGCTCCGTCTCGCCGGCATCACAGACACCACGCCCGATCCTCCGGCCGGCACGATCGATCGCGCCCCCGACGGATCACCCACCGGTGTGCTGAAGGAAGGCGCGCAGTCGCTGGTGCGGCGTCTCATTCCGCCGCGTACGGTGGCGCAGACGGAGCGTGGCATTCGTGAAATGGTGAAGGCGTTCAACGCCGAGGGGATGACGGGCGGCAAGGACCCCGGGATTTCGTCGCAGACGTGGGAGCTGTACCGGAAGATCATGGCCGACGACTCGCTCAGCGTGCGGATTTTTGCGCTCTGGAGCGGTGGCCGCTCGGTGGAGGGGGCGACGCGCGTGATCGCCGAGCATGCGGCGACCAGTCGGCCGTACGAGAGCACCGGCGACGACCGGCTCATCTCCGGCGGCGTGAAGCTGTACATCGACGGCTCCGGTGGTGCGCGCACGGCGTGGCTGTACGATGATTGGAACATGGCGTATCGCGACGTGGACCGCGGCAACCGCGGGTATCCCACGTCGAACGCCGACACGATCCGGCTGCTGATCCGCCAGTATCACGATGCCGGGATGCACGTGTCGGTACACGCGATCGGCGATCGCGGGATCGACTGGGTGATGGACAGTTACGAGCAGGCGATGCGCGAGAATCCGAAGCGCGGCCTGCGGCATGGCATCATCCACGCCAACATCCCGAGCGACCACGCGATCGCCGTGATGGCCAAGCTGCAGCGCGAGATGGACGCGGGCTATCCCGAACCGTCAGCCTCGTTCAACTGGTGGCTGGGCGACAGCTACGCCGGCAACTTCGGTGAGAAGCGGGCCCTGCGTCTCAACCCGTTCAACACGTACCGCAAGAACGGCATGACGTGGGCGAACGGCTCCGACTTCGGCGTCACGCCGTTTGCCGCGCGCTACGGGATCTGGTCAGCCATCGCCCGCGAAACACTGCTGGGCACCTACGGCGCCACGCCCTTCGGCACGGCGGAGTCGGTGAACGTGCAGACCGCACTGCGCGCGGCCACGATCTGGACGGCGCGGCAGATGTTTCTCGACAGCAAGATCGGGTCGATCGAAGTGGGAAAGTATGCGGATCTCGCTGTGTGGGACCGCGATTTCTACACCGTCCCGACGGCGGCGATCAAGGACGCGAAATGTCTGATGACGGTGTTCAACGGGAAGGTGGTATACCGGGCGGAAGGCAGCTCGTGGTAGATGGGGCTCGCGCGCGCGTGAACTCGTGATGCGTGGTGATGTGTGATACTCGTGCACTGCTGAACCACCGGGGCTGTGGGCTGTCGGCTCCCGGGAGCTTTGGGCTGTCAAGCTGACGGCTGACAGCCGTGAGCCATGGGCCGTGAGCCATGGGCACCCGCCCACTGCCCAGGGCACACGGCCCACGGCAGACAGCCGACAGCCCGATCGCCCAAAGCCGCGAGAGCCCAAAGCCCAGCCCAAAGCCCATATTCCCAAAGCTGATACCCCCCCCAATTCCCCCCTTCAGAATGAACCTCCGCCTCCTCCTCGCCCTCCTCGCCGGCACCGCCAGCGTGGCCGCCGCCCAAAGCCCCCGCCCCATCCGCAGCGCCGACATCTACCGCCTGCGTGATGTCGGCGCCGCTCGCATCTCTCCCGACGGTGCCTGGATCGCCTACACCGTCACCACCGTCGACTCGGCGAAGGACAAGAGCGACAGCGATGTGTGGATGGTGAACTACGAGGGCACGCGCACCATCCGCATGACGAGTTCTCCGGAAGGCGAAAGCAATCCGCGATGGAGCCCGGACAATCGCTATCTCAGCTTCGTGTCGGGACGCTACGAATCGAAGGGCGGACAGGTGTGGCTGCTCGATCGGGCCGGCGGTGACGCCGTGCGCCTCACCGATCTCAAGGGCGGGGTGGGCGAATACGAGTGGTCGCCCGACGGCACGCGACTGGCCGTGGTATCACACGACCTCGATCCCGAGGAGTCCAAGCCCGATTCGCTGAAGAGCAAGAATCCGAAGCCGATCGTGATGGACCGCTACGCCTTCAAGCGCGACAACACCGGCTATCTCGACCGCCTGCGCGATCATGTGTACATCGTGGATGTGGCCACCAAGAAGGCCGTGCAGATCACGACCGGCGACTTCGACGATCAGTCGGTGCGCTGGTCCCCCGACGGCAAGCGCTTGGCGTTCGTGAGCGAGCGGACCGGCACCGATCCTGATCGCACCAACAACGCCGACATCTTCGTGGTTGACGCCACGCCGGGCGCCACGCCGGTGAAACTCACCACGTGGAGCGGTCCTGACGCCAACCCCGTGTGGAGCCCCGATGGGCAGTTCATCGCGTATCTGCAGGGCAGTGAGCCGCAGCTGTCGGCGTACTCGCAGAACACCATTGCGGTGGTGCCAAGTGCCGGTGGACCGGCGCGACTGGTGGCAACGTCGCTGGACCGCGATGTGAGCGGCCTCACCTGGACCGCCGACGGCACGACGCTGCGGTTCCTCTTGGGCGACGACCGCGCCGTGCATCTGGCGACCGTCCCCGCCGCCGGCGGTACGGTCACGCGACTCCTTGAGGGACGCCGTGCGGTGAGCGCGTATGATGCGTCGAGCACCGGCCGTGTGGTGCTGAACACCGCCACCGCCACGCGCTCGGGCGAAGTGTATGCCTTCGAGAACGGCGCGCTGCG
>JARIEX010000104.1 GCA_031127095.1 Gemmatimonadota bacterium | reverse complement strand
CCAATACCGACGGCACGCCGTCGGTGCTGACGCCGTACATGGGCATGGCCGGTCACGCGATGGTGCTGCGCCGTGACGCCGGCGTGTTCATGCATCTGCATCCGATGGGGACGGCCAGCATGACGGCGCAGGCGCAGCTCATCCGCCGCGAGCGTGGCGACAGTGTGCGGCGTGATTCAGTGCAGATGCTCGCCGAGATCGCGTCCATGCCGGCGGTGGAGGTGATGAGCGACGCGGCGCACCGCATGCACATGGGTGAGGCCGGCGCGCTGTCGTTTCCCTTTGCGTTCCAGGGCGCTGGCGCGTTCCGGGTGTTTGTACAGGTGCGCCGCGGTGATGTGGTCGAAACGGCAGCGTTCGATGTCACGGTGCCGGCGGTGGCCGCACCCTGAGGCGGCTGGTTACGACGCCGGCGGCTGCGCCGGCGGCGTCTCTGCCCGCGCCAACGCCTGCGCGATCACCGCCGACACGCGCTCCACTTCGAGCAGAAAGGCGTCGTGCCCGTGAATGGACGGCAGCTCCACGTAGGTGGCCCGCGCGGCGGTCGTCCACGCGCGGACGCTCTCCGCGGGGTAAAGCAGGTCGCCGGGAATACCCACGCCGGTGAGCCGGTCGCCCACTGCCGACAGTGCGGCCGCAACGCCACCGCGATCCCGGCCCACGTCGTGCGTGTCCATGGCATCGATGAGCGCGCCGTAGCTGGTGGCATCGAAGCGGGCGACCAACTTCTCGCCATGCACGTCGAGCCAGTCGTGCACCTCGAAAGTGCCGCGCGCACTGCGCGATGCGCCGAAGCGGCGCTCGAGCCCCTCCGGTGTGCGGTAGCTCAGCATGCCGACCATGCGCGCGAGCGCGAGCCCCTCACGCGCGCCACCGAGTGCGATGGCGCGCCGCATGAGCACATTCCACGCAATGCCCTGTGCGGTTTGCGCACCGGGCGCGGCCAACACCACCGCCGCCCGCACGCGCGCCGGAAAGCTCGCCGCGAACTCCAGCGTCACCATGCCGCCCAGCGAACCGCCACACACCAGCACCGGCGCATCAACGCCGAGGGTGTCCAGCAGTCGCGCCAGCACGGTCGCCTGATCGCGCGTGGTGAAGGGCGGCAGCGCGTCGGGGTGAGCATCGCTCGGCCCCGTGGTGCCGTCGCACCCGCCCAGCAGATTCGCGCTGAGCACGGCGTGGCGCGCCGGGTCGATGGCGGCGCCGGGCCCGATCACCCCCTTCCACCACCCGCTGGCGTGCGTGGTACCGGTGAGGGCATGCACCACCAACACCACGTTGTTGCATGCCGCGTTCACCGTGCCCTCGAGCCGATAATGCACCGCCAGGCGATCCAGCCGATCGCCGCCCTCGAGCGTGACGTCGTGGAGCGTGATCGTGTCGTCGCGCACGGGTGTGTGCGCCGTCAACGGATCCGGGGGCCGCGTGCTCATGCGGCGTGCTCGCTGCGCTGCGGGCCGGCGGTGGCGGTGCGGCCAGTGTCGGCCGCGACGGCGGCGGCCAGCGCCCGATCGAGATCGGCGATCAGGTCGTCGGCATCTTCGAGGCCGATCGACAGGCGCACGAGGTCGGGTGTCACGCCCGCAGCGCGGCGCGCAGTCTCGCCCAGCTGCTCGTGCGTGGTGGTCCAGGGATGAATCACGAGACTCTTGGCATCGCCGACGTTGGCGACCAACGAGAAGAGCTTCGTCTCCACGATGAAGCGCCGCGCCGCGGCTTCGCCGCCGCGCACCCCAAACGTGAGCACGCCACCAAATCCCCCCCTCAACTGTGCGGTCGCCTGACGGTGCGTGGGATGCGACGCGAGGCCCGGATAGCGCACCCACGCCACCGACGGGTGCGACTGGAGGAACTCGGCCACGCGGAGCGCATTCGCGCTGTGCTGCCGGATACGCAGCGGCAGCGTTTCGAGCCCCTGCAGGAACAGGAAGGCGTTGAAGGGCGACAGCGCTGCGCCGATGTCGCGCAGCAACAGGACGCGCAGGCGCACCGCGTACGCGAGGTTCACGCCGTTCACGTCGCCGAACGTCGCGGCGAAGCGCAGGCCGTGATACGCCGGCTCAGGATCGGTGAAGAACTTCCGGAAGCGCGCGCTCGCGCCCCAGTTGAAGCGGCCGCCGTCGATGATCACGCCACCGATCGAGGTTCCATGGCCGCCGATCCACTTGGTGGCGCTGTGCAGCACGATGTCGGCACCATGGTCGATGGGCCGCGCGATGATGGGCGCGAAGGTATTGTCCACCACGAGCGGCACGTTGAACTCGTGCACCAGCGTGGCGAGCGCGCGCAGGTCCGGCACATCGAGTGCGGGATTGCCGACGGTCTCGACGTACACCGCCTTGGTGTGCTCGTCGATGGCGGCTGCAACCGCTTTATGGTCGTGGATATCGACGAAGCGCGTCTTGATGCCGAGGCGGGGCAGGGTGTGCGTGAGCAGGCTCACGGTGCCGCCATAGAGCGACGTCGATGCCACGATGTTGTCGCCGGCTTCGGCGAGGTTGAGCAGCGCCAACGTTTGCGCGGCCTGTCCGCTGGCCACCGCCACGGCGGCCACGCCACCCTCGAGCGCGGCGATGCGCTGCTCGAACACGTCGCTGGTGGGGTTGTTGATGCGGGTGTAGATGTTGCCGAACGCGCGCAGCCCGAACAGGTCGGCGGCATGTTCCGGGCTGTCAAATACGAACGAACTGGTCTGATAGATCGGCACGGCGCGGGCACCAGTGGCACCATCCGGCTTCTCCTGGCCCACATGCAGGGCAAGGGTGTCAGCGGCCAGCGGACGCGGCGCAGCGGTAACGGCATCGGACATCGTGGCACTCTCCAAGTGGGGTGAGTGCCGCCCAACTACACGAACGCGCCCGGGCGGTGAGATGGCCGCCGGGCGCTCTCGCAGTTTAGCTCCTTGTTTTACGTGGCGGCAATCGGCGGCAAATCACCACGGAAGCGACACCGGCGCGTGCCGATGGCCCTTCACCTTCTGTTTTTTGTGCGTTGGTCTCGCGTGCCGTCGCGCTCCGCAGGACGCGAACACACTGACGGCCTGCGCCGATTACTCGTCGCAGGCCGTCAGGACCTCGACTTAGACGGATAGTCAGCGCCACAGGCACCGAGTGCGCGGCCCGTCAAATCGGGGAAACCGCCGCGCACAACGCAGTATCATCGGTGGCACAACGTTGTGCAAGTGCTGTCACGGACAACGCGTCAAGCGGTCTCGACGCCAGCGATCACGCGATAGGTATCGCGTGCGATCAGCAACTCTTCATCAGTGGGCACCACCCACGCCGCGAGTGTTGCATCGTCAGCGGAAATGCGTCCCTCGCGTCCGCCCACGAGCCGCGCGTTCTCCTCGGCATCAAGACGCAGCCCGGCCCACTCGAGGCCGTCGCAGATGCGCCGGCGGATTTCGCTCGAGTTCTCCCCCACGCCCCCCGCGAACACGATCGCGTCAGCACCGCCCATCGCGGCGAGATAGGCGCCCACGTATTTGCGCGCGCGGTAGCAAAAAATGTCGATCGCCAACCGGGCCCGGCGGTCGTCATGCTCGTGCGCCTCCGCGAGGAGATCGCGCATGTCGTTGGTGAGTCCCGAAATGCCGAGCAGCCCCGACTGGTTGTTGAGCAACGCCTCCACCTGCGGCAGCGTGAGTCCTTCCTTGGCCGCGATATAGTCGAGCAGCGCAGCGTCGATGTCGCCCGAGCGCGTGCCCATCACGAGCCCTTCGAGGGGCGTGAAGCCCATGCTGGTGTCGATCGACTCGCCGCCCTTGATAGCGCAGGCGGAGCAGCCGTTGCCCAGATGCAGCGTCACGATGCGTACATCGGCACGCGCGCGGCCCGTGAGCGTGCGCCAGCGATACGCGATGGAACGATGCGACGTGCCGTGAAATCCGTAGCGCCGCACTTTGTGGCGGCGGTACAGCGGATACGGAATCGCGTACAGGTACGCGTGTTCGGGGAGCGTGTGATGGAACGCCGTGTCGAACACGGCCACCTGCGGCACACCGCTGCCAAGCGCGGCGCGGGCCGCCTCGATACCGCGGAGGTTGTGCGGATTGTGCAGCGGGGCGAGTTCGACGTTGGCTTCGATCCCGCGCAGCACCGCCTCGTCGATGGCCACGCTGTGCCGGAACTGCTCGCCGCCATGCACCACGCGGTGCCCCACGGCCTGCAGGTCGCCGCGCGCGGTAAGTCCCGTGCCGCTCTCCGGCGACGTCACGAAGTGCACCAGCCACTCCACGGCGGCACGTACGTCGCGCAGTGCCGCCGTGAGGGTGCGGGTCCCGCCGTCCGCTGCGCGGATGGTGATGACCGACTCGCCGCCGATGCGCTCGATCTGCCCGCGGATGAGCCGCGCGTCGTGGTCGCTGGCAATGCGATCCGCGTCGGTGACGACCACCTGAAACTTGAGCGTCGCCGAGCCGGCGTTGAGCACGAGAATGTTCACGGGCGTCCGCGGTGCGGCGACGAGGGCATCAGCGGCGCACGGCGGTCAGAACGGCTTGTAGAGCGCCATGTACACGGCCACGCCGGCCAGCAGCGGCAGGAGCAGCAGGAATGGCCGCGCCAGCGCGGGGCGGCGGTACGGCAGCAGCACGACGGCGCTCAGGATCACCCACACGATGATCTTCACCCACAGCCAGCCGGGAAAGCTGGATCCATGCAGGAAGCCCAGCCGCGCGAGCATGCCGAAGCCGCCCACGAGAATGAGCAGTGCTCCCACGCCGTGCATCGACCCCATCAGCGGACGCGTGGTGCTGGTGGCCTTGCTTCCGCCGTTCGCCGCGTGCGTGGCCACGCCGCCGATCGCAACGAAGAGCATGGCGATGCCGATGATGTGCAGGATTTCGTAGAAGTCGCGTGGAAACATGGGTCCGGTCAGATAGTGGAGTGGAGCACGGGTTCGTGCACGTCGAAGCTGGCAATGGTCCCGGGCGACAGGCGCCGGTAGCTCTCGAGCACGCGCCCGAGGGCTTGCTGGGCGTCATCGCCCACCGACGACAGATGTCCCATCTTGCGCCCCGCGCGCGCGCCGGCTTTGCCGTACAGGTGCAGGCGGGTGCCCGGCACCTCCAACGCGTGTGTGATGTGCGGCGCGTGGGGCTGCAGCCACACTTCGCCCAGCAGGTTCACGATCGCCGACGGCGCATGCACCGCGGTGCTTCCCAGCGGCAGGTCGCACACGGCGCGCACCAGTTGCTCGAACTGGCTGGTGGCCAGTCCGCGTTCGCTGTGGTGATACGTGTTGTGCGGGCGCGGCGCGAGTTCGTTCACCAGCAGCGCACCGTCGGTGGTCACGAAACACTCCACCGCCAGCAATCCCACGATGCCAATGCGCTCGGCGATCGCGGCCGCCATCGCCTGCGCCTGTGTCGTCATGGCATCGGGAATCACGGCCGGGATCACCGCCCACGTGAGAATGCCGCCAGTGTGGTGATTTCGCGACGGCGGGTACACCGCCATCTCACCCCCCGGACGGCGGGCCACCAGCACGGAGATCTCGTAGTCGATGGACACCATCTGTTCCACCAGACACGGACGTCCGCCCAGCGCCTCCCACGCCCCGGCCGCCTGCTCGGGCTCGCGCAACCGCACCTGACCACGGCCGTCGTAGCCACCGTGCGTGGACTTGGCGATGCACGCCCCGTGTGCGCGGACCGCGTCTTCCACCTCCTGCGCCGTGGTCGCCGCCGCGAAGGCGCCGAGCGGGAAGCCCTGCTGCTGCAGCCACTGCTTTTGGCGGATCCGGTCCTGGATGATGTACACCGGCGCGCGTCCCGGCCGCAGCGCCGTCTCCGCGGCCACGGCATCGAGCACGTCGGGGTGGATCTGCTCGATTTCGAGCGTGACCACATCGCAGCCCCGCGCCAGCTCCACGGCGGCGGCCACATCGTTGAAGCCGGCCGTGATGGTGCGCGACGCCACGGCGCGCGAGGCGCAGGCCGCATCGGGGTCGAGCACGTGGATGTCGTATCCCATCGCGCGCGCCGCGAAGGCGGTCATGCGCCCCAGCTGGCCGCCGCCGAGGAATCCGATGGTGGCACCCGGCAGGATCGGCGTCACGGGGCGTGCGGCGGAATGGCGTTCGGGGCCGCCAATGGACGGCAGAGGGCCTCGGTGGCTTTGTGCGCCCGCCGCGCCGCGAGTTGCGCGCGCAGCGCGGGGTCGTGGGCCGCGAGTAGCTGGGCCGCGAAGAGGGCCGCGTTGGCGGCACCGGGCTTGCCGATGGCAAAGGTGGCCACCGGCACGCCGGCCGGCATCTGCACGATGCTGAGCAACGCGTCCATCCCGTTCAAGGGCGTGGCGACGACCGGTACGCCGAGCACCGGCACCAGCGTCTTGGCCGCGAGCATCCCGGGCAGATGCGCCGCACCGCCGGCGCCGGCGATGATGGCGCGCAAGCCACGCGGGAACGCGGTCTCGGCGTACTCGAACAGCCAGTCGGGCGTGCGATGCGCCGAGACGACGCGCGCCTCGTAGGGTATACCCAGCTCGGCCAGCACTTCACAGGCGGGGGCGAGCGTGTCGAAATCGCTCGCACTGCCCATGACCACGCCGACGAGGGGGGTGGTCTCGGCAGCGACGCTGCCGTCGGTCGCAGTGGTCACGAGGACTCCGGGTAAAGGATCGGCAGCCCCCATCAGGCTGCTCGGCGCCCTAAGTTACGCGGGCAGCCGACGCCCTCCAACACCCGGCCACATCCGACTCCTTCGATCGATGCTTCGACTCCCGCTCGCCCTCCTGCTGGTGGCCGTCGTCTCCGGCCCCGCGTTCGCCCAGCGCCCCGTGGCTGCCCGCCCGGCCGCCACGTCTGTCGCTCCGCTCGACTCGTCCCTGGTGGCGTCGATGCGGTTTCGCTCCGTGGGGCCCACGCGCGGGGGACGCTCCACCGCCATCGCGGGGATCCCGTCGCAGCCCCACACGTTCCTGTCCGGATCGACCGGCGGCGGCGTGTGGCGCACCGACGACGCGGGGCAGAGCTGGCGCAACATCAGCGACGGGTACTTCGGCGGCGTGATCGGCGCCGTGCGCGTGGCCGACTCCGATCCCAACGTCATCTACGTCGGGACCGGTTCGCAGGACGTACGCGGCAACTCCAGTACGGGGCGCGGCGCGTGGAAGTCCACCGACGGCGGCAAGCGCTGGACCTTTATCGGACTGGGCGAGACCGGCGCCATCGGCCGTATCGCGGTGCACCCGACCAATCCCGACGTGGTCTACATGTCCGCCCTTGGCCATCCGTTCGGCCGCAACCGTGAGCGCGGGATTTACCGCTCGCGCGACGGCGGGACGTCGTGGCAGCAGGTGCTGTTCCTGAACGACTCCACCGGGGCGTCCGACCTCGTGATGGATCCGAAAAATCCGCGCATCCTGTACGCTGCGTTCTGGCGCGGTGAGCGGAAGCCGTGGACCATGATCTCCGGCAGCAGCGAGGGGGGCATCTGGAAGTCCACCGACGCCGGCGACACGTGGACGAAGCTGGGGGGCGGCCTCCCGACGGGGCTGACTGGTAAGATCGGGCTTACCGTGAGCCCCGCGAATCCGGAGCGCGTGTGGGCCATCATCGAGGCGGAGCCGTTGGGCGGGTTGTACCGGTCGGATGACGCCGGCGCGACCTGGGCGCGGGTGAACGACGAGAACCGCATCCGGCAGCGCGCGTGGTACTACTACCGGCTCGTGGCCGACCCGGTGGACGAGCACACGGTGTGGATCATGAGTGTGCAGCTGCATCGCTCGATCGACGGCGGCAAGACGCTCGAGGCCGTGGCCGTGCCGCACGGTGATACGCACGACCTGTGGATCAATCCGGCGCAGCCGAAGATCATGGCGCTCTCCGACGACGGCGGGTCGGTGGTGTCGCTGAACGGCGGCCGGTCGTGGAGTTCGATGAACGTGATGCCCACGGCGGAGCTGTACGAAGTGGTCGTGGACCATGCGTTTCCGTACCGCCTGTACGGGTCGCAGCAGGACAACACGTCGATCAGCGTGCCGTCGGCGAGCGGCCCCAACGATCTGCATCCGCTCGCGGGGTGGCGCTACGCCAGCGGCTGCGAGACCGGCCCCGTATCGTTGCATCCCGATCATCCCGGCGTGATCTGGGGCGGCTGCTACGGCGGCGCCATCAATCGCTGGGATCTGGCCACCGGTGAGCGGCGCAACGTGAACCTCTATCCGCAGCAGCTCGTGGGGCAGGCGGCGAAGGATGTGCGCTACCGCTTCCAGTGGGTCGCGCCGATTCTCGTGTCGCGGCACGATCCTGAGGTGGTGTACCACGCGTCGCAGTTCGTGCATCGCACGCGCGACGGTGGCATGCGCTGGGAAACCATCAGCCCCGACCTGACCACGAACGATCCGGTCACGCAGCAGCCCGCCGGCGGTCCGATCAACTACGACGGCACCGGCGTGGAGATGTACAACACGGTGTTCGCGCTGGCCGAAGATCCGAAGGATGCCGCCATTTTGTGGGCGGGGAGCGACGACGGACGGTTGCACCTCACGCGCGATGGCGGGCGCCGCTGGCAGAACGTGACGCCCACCGGCATGCCGGCACGCGCGACCGTGAACCGGATCGACGTGTCGGTACACGTGCCGGGGCGCGCCTATGTCACGGCGCACCGCTACCGGTTGGACGACTGGGCGCCGTACGTGTGGCGCACCGACGACTACGGGGCCACGTGGACGCGCATCGCCGATGGCACCAACGGCATTCCGGCCACCACGCCGGTGCGGGTGGTGCGCGAGGATCGCGTGCGCGCCGGTCTGCTGTATGCCGGCACGGAATTCGGGCTGTACGTGTCGTTGGACAACGGCGCGCGCTGGCAGCCGTTCCAGCGCAACCTCCCCATCGTGCCGGTCACCGACGTGGCACTCACGAACGATGACGTGGTGTTGTCCACGCAGGGGCGGAGCTTCTGGATTCTCGACGACATCACGCCGCTGCGGCAGCTGGCGGCCGCGCGCCCCGACGGCGCCGTGCATCTGTTCGCCCCGCGCACCGCCACGCGGGCGGAGTTGGGAGGTGTCGGCGGGGCCGGCGGAGTGGAGGCGCCGCTCGATCCGTACCCGGCCGGCGCGCTGTTGCACTATTGGCTGCGGGATGCGGTCGCGGGCCCCCTCACCCTCGAGGTGCGCGACGGGGCCGGGCGCGTGGTGCGGGCCTTCACGTCGGACACCGCGGCCGCGCGGGTGCGTCAACTGCCGGCGCTGTCCACTGCCGCCGGCGCGCACCGCGTGACGTGGGACCTCACCTATGCGCCGCCCGTTCCGGCCAAGGGGCAGCTGCTGTGGGGGTACAGCGGTGGCGTGAAAGCCCCGCCGGGACGCTACACCGTGCGGCTCACGCAGGGCGCGATCGTGCAGGAGCAGCCGCTGACGGTGCGCGGTGACCCGCGCCTGCGCACCACGGCGGAGGCGTACGACCTGCAGTTCCGCACGGCGATGGCCGTGCGCGACACCATGACGGTGGTGAACGAGGCGGTCGCGACGTTGCGGGCGGTCCGGGAGCAGGCGCGCGCCGCGCTCGCGCAGGCGGACCGTGCCGGTGCACGCGAGGCGGTGCAGCCCGGGACCGACGCCCTGGTGGCCAAGGGGGACGCGATCGAAGGGCGGCTCACCGATCCGCGCCACAAGGTGGGCTACGACATTCTCCGCTTTGGCGGTCGCCTCGACAATCAGCTCAACGAGCTGTACGGCAACCTCACCGGCACCGGTGGCTACATCAACGGCGGCGCCGACGCAGCGCCCACGATGGGCGCCCTCGAGCGCACCACCGCGCTGACGCAGGAGTGGAACGCCATTGCCGCGGAGCTGCGCACGTTTCTGGACAAGGACGTGAGCGCGTTCAACGCCGCCATCGCGAAGCTGGGGCTCGCGCCGGTGGTGGTGCCGCGTGCGGTGGTGAAGTAGCGACGCGGGGGTCCCAATCCGGAACCGACTCGCTTTTCATCGGCAGTTTTCGGCGTGCTTCTGCGTGCTTCTGCGTGAGAAATTCGCGCGGCTGCACCGAGCGATCACACCGCATGCTCGACGGATCGTCGACTCAGCTCGCTTCGAATTGCCATCCCGATGACTCGCGCTCGACGCCGCACGGTACACTTGCTCAACTGCACCGGCGGCTGAACATTCTGGCATGATGAACCGCCGCCGCTTCCTTCATGACGGGCTGCTGGCTACGGCCGGCGTCTCATCGCTGGCACGTGCGGCGTACGCGCAGCGATCCGTCGAGCGCGCGGTCTCGAACGCCACGCACGGGGCACAACCCGCGCCGATCGTCTTTGATCTTCACGCGCATCCCGGCGCCACCTTTCAGAAGGGGAAACCGGAGTACTCGGGTGACGAGGCGCACGGGAAGACCGTCGCCAGGATGCAGGTGGGCGGACTGACCGGCGCCTTCTTCAGCCTGGTGGCCGACGGTCCGCTGATCGAACTGACGCCCAACGGCGTGGTCACGCACGGCGGATACGCGAAAGGGGATGGGGCGCGTGAGTATCAGCGACAGCTCGCTGACCTCACGACGCTCATGCGGCCGACGGCCGCATTCATCGCCACGCGTGCGTCGGACCTGCAACGTGCGCAGCGTGAGCACACGGTGGCGGCATACCTCGCCTGTGAAGGAGGCGAGTTCCTTGAGGGAGACGCGGGGCGTGTCGATCAGCTCTACGCTGACGGTGTGCGCTCGCTGCAGCTGGTGCACTATGTGCCCAACGTGCTGGGCGATCTCCAAACGCAGCCGCGACAGCACGGCGGACTGTCGGCCGCCGGCAAGGCGGTCGTCAAGCGGCTGACCGCGAAGGGGATCGTGATCGATGTGGCGCACGCGTCGTTCGAGACCGTGCGCGATGTGGCCTCGCAGACCTCGGCGCCGCTCATCCTCTCGCACAGCATACTCACGATGCATGGCGCGCGTTTGCTCGCGGCGCGCGCCATCAGCGTCGAACACGCGAAGCTGGTGGCCGGCACCGGCGGGGTGATCGGGGCGTGGCCCAGCGGCTTCAACGCCAGCTTCGACGAGTTCGTCGCGAACACGGTGCGGCTCATTGACACGGTCGGCGTAGACCACGTGGGCCTGGGCACCGACATGGATGGCAACCTCAAGCCGGTGCTTGGTGACTACGCACAGCTACCGGACTGGCTGGCCGCGCTCCGAGCCAAGGGGCTGTCAGCCAGTGATGTGGCCAAGGTGTCCGGCGGCAATATGCATCGTGTGTTGTCGCAGGTCATCGGGTAGCGTTTGCCGGCTGCATGGTGCGCTGCTCCTCCGGCGGGTAGTCCGTGAACCATCGACACCTTCCTTCTCACCGC
>JARIEX010000103.1 GCA_031127095.1 Gemmatimonadota bacterium | reverse complement strand
TGTCGGGGAAGATTGTCGGGATCGGTGGAGTGGCGCTGCTGCAGCTGGGGATCTGGACGGGGGCGCTGGCCACACTGCTGGTGAACCGCGGGCGCATTTTCGCGCTGCTCGGGCTCAGTGGCGCCAGCCTCGCGCTGCCGACGGTGCACCTGAACGACGTGATCCTGCTGGGCACGTACTTCGTGCTGGGCTACGTGCAGTACGCCGCGCTCTTTGCGCTGGTGGGGAGCATTGCCAGCTCGGAACAGGAGGCGCAGCAGGCGCAGACGCCGGTACTGATGCTGCTGGTGTCGAGCATCGCGTTGCTGCAGACCGCCTTGCAAGATCCGAACGGCACCGTGGCCACCGCGCTGAGTATGATCCCGTTCTCGGCGCCGATCATGATGCCGTTGCGCCTTGGGCTGGCCGATGTTCCCAATCTTGACGTGATCGTCTCGATCTGCATACTCTGCCTGACCACCGTGGCGTGTCAGTTGGTGGCGGGACGGGTGTACCGCACGGCACTGCTGATGTACGGCAAGCGACCGACGCTGACGGAGATTATCCGGTGGATGCGGGCTGCCGACTGACGCGACATTCGGCGGGAACGCGCAGGTAGCGCAGGAGTGGATCGCCGGCCAGCGTGCGACGGCGGTAGTCACTGCAGGGCATTGCTGCGAGTGCGGCGCGCGCGCGTTGGGCATCCCCGACGGCGTGGAACACCGCCGCCCGCAGCAGCGCATCCAGCCACGGCAGCGTCGCCTCGGGCTCCACGCGTAACGTTTCGCGGACCCGGCGCCGCACGGCGATTGCGTCGCCCATCGATACGTCGATCAGGGCGGCGGCCGCCGCTCCCCATTCGGGGCGCCCGAGGCGCGCGGCAAGCTCCGCGTCCGCCCAACCACCGCGACGGTCACCCAGTTCAGCGCGGACAACTGCTCGCATGACGTAGGCGGGGCCCCACGACGGATCGATCGTCAAGATGCGATTGAGCGCCAGACAGGCCAGCTGTGGGCGCCCCTGCCGGCGCTCGAACTCGGCGCGCAGGAACAGGGCGGGTACGTGCCCGAGGATCCGCCCGCCGGCGTCGGCGATGATGCGCTTGGCGGCCAGCGAGTCCCCGTGCACCCGCTGCAACTCGGCATCGAGCCACGCGATTTCCCCCGGTCTGGCACGGCGTTGCCGGAGTGCGTTGATGGCAAGCGCTGCGGCGATAGGCTCATCGCGCGCGAGATGCACCTGCGCCAGGAGCGATAACGCGCGTTCACTGGAGGGATCGAGCGCCAGCGCCCGGTTGACCGCATCGCCGGCGGCCACGAGCCGCGGCGCGCGTCCTCTCGCCGACACGCTGTCGCCCCACTCGACGATCCGCATCTGTGCCGTAGCGAGCCCGAGGTACGCCTCGGCAAATGCGGCGTCGATGCGGAGTGCGGATCGGAAGTCCTCGATCGCCCGTTTGTACGACCGCGCCCCGAACGTGGTCAGCGCGAACATGCCGGACAGATATGCATCCATCGCCTGTCGCGACGTGGTGGCACGTCGCTGCATGGACGTGGCGGCACGCGCGAGCGCCACGCTGTCGGCACCGACCTGACGTCCCACAGCGCCCAGCAGGTCGCCGGTCAGGCGCGGCAGCCACACCAGACTGTCGCGGGCGCGGCCGGCGCTGACGTCGCGCCCCGCCTGCGCATCGAAGACGCGCCAGTGGACGGTCACCATGTCAGCGCCACCCGTGACGTCGCCGGTGATGATCCAGCGGTCACCGGCCGAGAGGATGCGCATCGCGTCCTGGTTGGTGACCTGCTGCGCCGTTGAATCGCGCGCCGTGGCCCCAGAACGCACCGACGATTCCAGAATCGTGGCCAGTGCTTCGGCCAGTCGCGCGGCGACGGCGGAGCCGGTGAGCGCATCGAAGGGCGTGGCCCCGGGGGCCGTAGCGAATCGCACCACCACACCGCCCAAGGTCTTCGGCGCTTCCGGTGCGGTGAGCGCGGAGCAGGTTGCCGGCGCGTTCGACTGCGGCAGCTGAGCCGCGGCGACGCTCCATGCCGTGAGCCACGCTAGGACGGCAACCATGCTCACGCGCGCGCGCACCCCGGCCGGACCGATCACCATCACGGCCGGGTCGGATCGACGAGGATGAGCCGCTGCTGGGTTGCACCACCGGTGCCGGCGCCGGTGCCAAGGCTGAATTTGCCCTTGAATGACGGTGGCGTGAAATCGATGTAACCGACCATGGTGCCGTCGACGACCGTGTTTTTCCAGTCCACATCGGTGGGCAGCCCGGTAAAGCCGGTCGGATCACAGACGTTGAGATTCTTCTTGTTGTTTGGCTGCGGCTGCTTGAAGCACAGCACGACGAACGACCCCACCAAGTCGATGCTGTGCTGGGCGTTGTCTTGGGCAAAGGCGCTCGCGGAATTCGTCGGGTACCCGTACGTCATCGCGACGGGGCCGCCCAGCC
Source organism: Gemmatimonadota bacterium (assembly GCA_031127095.1). Lineage (GTDB taxonomy): Bacteria > Gemmatimonadota > Gemmatimonadetes > Gemmatimonadales > Gemmatimonadaceae > Gemmatimonas. The sequence goes on along the minus strand of JARIEX010000103.1, from coordinate 8,874 downwards.
TGCCGTCCTTCCAACACACATCATTAATGAGCTCAGTGCACGCTTCCGTACCGTCTGCCTTGCCGCCCTTTGGGGTCAGATTCGACGCCGTGGCTTTGACGAGATTACTGGGGATCGATGCCGGAAGAACATCACCGACGGCGAGCGCATCCGCGCTGTTACAGGAGTTGACCGCGGAAGTGTAACTGCCCTTCCCCGGTAAGAGCGCGGCCCATGCACCGCCGTAATAGCTACCGTATTTCGACGTGTTCGGAATGTTGACACCCGGTGGCACCAGCACAAACAGCACCTTGCCGGCCGCACGCAGCGTCGCGATTTCCTCTGGCAGAAGCGCGCGTCTGGTCGTGACCGGCTTCGTGGGATCCGCCCGGTTGATGAGACGGCCCACGTCGATCATCCACGGACGCACGCACGTGTTGCCCGTAAAACTCGCCACCCAGGCCGTCGCTGTTCGCGTGGGCGCGGGCATCACCACATTCAGCAGGCGTCCCAGCATGAGCAGACCGCTGGTCCGGCCCACGGAGACCTGAACGGCATTGAGGTCCGTCGCTCCCCACGCCGTGACCTTCCGCTTGTTCACCGTCAGTTCGAAGTGATACGGCGTGACCGTCACGCCGTTGACCGATCCGCCGAGCGCGCTGTTGTACGTGGTGGCAAAGGTGCGCACGTCAGACTCGACCGTCGCACTCTTCGGCGATTTCTGGATGAGCAGCGCCCCATTCAGCGCCGCTGCATCCGCCGCCGTCTGCATTTCGTTGAGTCCGGTGTAGAGCCGCGCGAAATCAATCGCCAGCGCGCTCAAGCCAAGCAGTGCGGTCATGCACAACACCACCAGCACCAGCGTGGCGCCCCGACGATGGCGTCGTCCGGCCGGCCGCGCGCACCGGCGACCGCCCGCGATCATCGACTCCCCCGGATCTGCCGGATCAGTTCCACGACGGCGGGACCGACCACGATGATGAGCAGCGCCGGCAACTGGAAGAGCGCGATCGGGAGCATCATCTTCAACGCCGCTTCCGCGGCTTTCTTCTCGGCCCCTTGCCGCCGCCGCGAGCGCAGCGTCTCGGCGTTGATCCGCAGCACACGGGAAATGGACGACCCGAGCCGCTCGGACTGGATCATGCTCGCCACCAGCGTCCGGAGCTCCTCGACCCCTGTACGGACCGGCAACTGCTGCAGGGCACGATCGCGCGGGATGCCGGCCCCGATCCGACGCACCACTTGCCCCAGCTCGTAGCACAGCTCCCGGTGCAATCCAGACAGATCTCTGGAGACGCGCAGGATGGCGGCATCGAGCGACACGCCGGCTTCGACGCACACCACGAGCAGGTCGAGTGCATCGGGGATGCCACGACGGATGCGCTCCTGCCGACGCGCGATCAGCCGATCGAGCGTCGCCGTTGGTGCCACCAGCGCGACCACGACAGCGATGCCCACGACCAGCAGCGTCGTCCCGGTCGCGCCGGACGGTGCCAGTAGCCAGCCCACCACGGGGAAGACGATCAGACTGAGCATCCTCGACGTGCCGTACAGCGTTGCGGCACCGGGGGTGTCGAACCCCGCCAGCAACAACCGCTCCTGCAAGGCGGCCGTGGAGCCACGGCCGGGCAGTGTCGTCGGCACGCGCTCGCCAATCCATGCCGCGATGCGCGCCGCCAGCGAGGGGCGCGCGGTGACCAACAAGGTCTCGATGAGATCGGCCGCGGCCCGGCGTTCCGTGACCCGATCGATCGTTTTCCGGCGATCAGCCTCCGCGAGGGCAACGTACACCATCGTGATGATCGACACGATCAGCGTGATGACCAGCAGCACCAGGGACGGGGGCACATTCAGCAGGCGGTTCATCGTCAGATCTCCACATCGGCAATGCGGGACATGATGGCGTACCCCACCACAATGAGCAGCATGGCCACGCCGAGGGCAGCGCGCCCCCCCGGTGCCGCCAGCATGGGGCGCATGTAGGTAGGGTTAAGCGCGTAGATCGCGATGAAAATGACAAAGGGCATGGCCGAGAGCAGTCGCGCCGAGCCTTTTGGCTCAGCCGTCAACGTGTCAAGCTGGCCACGGAACTGAAGCCGCTGGCGGATCAGGGTGCCAATTGTTTGCAGCAGCTCCGCCAGATTGCCACCCGTTTCGCGCTGCAAAATCAGCGACGTAACGAACATGCGGGCATCGTCGGTGCCGATCCGTTCCTGGAGCGCCAGCAGTGCGGTCCGGACATCGACGCCGAGCCGCTGTTCGTCGTAGAAGCGAAGAAACTCCGGACCGAGTGGCGCGGTGGATTCGCGGCCAACAAACTCGATGGCGGCCTGCAGCGAATAGCCGGCCTTGAGGGAGTTCGTGAGCAGGTCAAGCGCGTCGGGCAGCTGAAGTTCGAACGAGCGCGCACGCGCCGCCTGCCGGCGGCGGAGCAGCAACCAGGGCACCGACATTCCGGCGGCGAGTCCGACCAATGCCGACAACGGGCCGATCGCGTATGACACGACCGTCATGCCAACGAGGCCGGTAAGCGCCGTGATCAGCAGGAATTCCCCCGGACGCTGCCGGGAACCTGCGCGCGCCAACTCTCCGGCCAGCTGCAGCGTGACGCCGCGGCCGGACAGGAGTTCGTTGAGCGCCCGAATTTCCGACACGCGCTGGTCGCGCAGAATGGTGCTCGCCGGTCCCCCCGCGCCGCGCAGGGCTGTCGGCGTCTCGGTCAGCCGGTCCCGCGCCGCCTGCGCTGACAACAGCCGCCGCCGGTTCACGAAGACGAGGCCGCCCCCGACCACCACCAGCGTTCCCAGAAAGACCAGGATGAGGACGAAAACGGTCACGCCGAGCTACCGGATCACGAACAAGTCGGCGGGGAGGGCGATGCCGCGGGTGGTGATCGCCTCGGCGAACTGCGGCCGGACCCCCGTTGCCTCGAACGATCCCTGCACCGTGCCATCTTCGGAAACCCCCCGCCGGCGAAAGCGGAAAATCTCCTGCATGGAGACCATGTCGCCTTCCATGGTGGTCACCTCGGCAATGCTGGTCACGCGCCGGCGGCCATCAGAGCCACGGGAGACCTGCACAACCAGATGCAACGCCGCGGCGACCTGCTCACGGACCGCGCGCACCGGGAGCGCCGTGCCGGCGAACAGCACCATCGTTTCCAGACGGGCCAGCGCGTCCCGCGGTGTGTTGGCGTGCACCGTGGTGAGCGAGCCTTCGTGGCCAGTATTCATGGCCTGCAGCATGTCGAGGGACTCCGCAGACCGTACTTCGCCGATGATGATGCGGTCGGGACGCATGCGGAGCGCATTCTTGACGAGATCACGCGCCAGCACCTCGCCGCGCCCTTCCATGTTCGGCGGACGCGTTTCAAGCCGAACCACGTGCTGCTGTTGGAGACGCAGCTCGGCGGCGTCCTCGATCGTGACGATACGCTCGTTGTCCGGAATGAACGCCGACAGCGCGTTCAACAACGTGGTCTTCCCCGATCCGGTGCCGCCGGAAATCAGAATGTTCAGCCGGGACACCACGCAGGCCGCCAGAAAGCGCAGCATTTCCGCGGTCATCGCTCCGTTCGACACCAGATCCGCCGGCCCCAACGTGGCGCCGAATCGCCGGATGGAGAGCACCGGCCCGTCCAGCGCGAGCGGCGGAATCACGGCGTTCACGCGGGAGCCATCGGGGAGACGCGCATCCACCATCGGCGACGACTCGTCGACACGCCGTCCAACCCGGCTCACGATGCGATCGATGACCGCGAGCAGATGGGCGTTGTCCCGGAAGGTGATATCCGTGAGCTCGAGCTGGCCCCCGCGCTCGACATACACCGCATGGGGGCCGTTCACGAGGATATCGCTGATGCTCAGATCACGAGTGAGCGGTTCGATCGGCCCGAGGCCGGTCACCTCCCACGTGATTTCATCGATGACTTCATCGCGTTCAGCCGCCGAAAGCGGCGCCTGTTCGGTGCGGAGAAACTCCAGCACCGCGGCGCGGATCTGCTGCTCGAGCTTGCCGTCCGCGCGGAGGGCGTCCAGCGCCGACAGATCGAGGCGCTCCACCAGCTTGCTGTGCAACTCGCGCTTGAGCCGGTCCACCGCCGACTCCGCCCGCGCGGCCACCGGCCCGCGAACGAAGGGCGTGGCGATGGTCAGGCCGGCGAGTGGGTCGGTCCCCACGAGCGCGACGGCGTCGCCCGCCTCGCCGGGCGCGCCCAGCTCGCCCGCCGGCAGCGCCCGATCCGGCGTCGTGCCCAGCCCCAACAGCCGATCGCGCAGCGATTTGGACATGGGCTACTTCCTCCGCAAGCCGAACAGGCCACGCCGCTTCCCATCCGCGGCCTCCGGACGATCCACCACCGCCACTTCACCGACCACACGGGTCGCCAGTGTGTTGAACGCCAGCGAGAGGGGGGCCGTCGGGGCCGCCTTCGCGATCGGGACGCCGCGCGTTTGCGCTTCGTTGGCTAATTGGAATGCGTTGGGGAGCCGCAGACTGACCGGAACGCCGAGACTCTTGGCGATGTCCGCGTACGACAGCACATCACCGGGGCCTTCCCGGTTGAGGACAACCACAATCTTCTCCGTGGGATAGTCGAGCTGGCGAAAGAGCGCCAGCGACCGTTTGGCGGCGCGGATCGCGGCAACGTTGCTCTGCAACACCATGACGATGCTTTCGGCGGCATCGAGCGCGGCCACGGTGCGAGGACCGAACGCGTGCTCGCAGTCCACCACCGTGTGCTGGAAGCTCGTGCGGCACACCGACAGCACGCGGGTGACCGCGTCGGCCTGCACCTGATCGGCCACCTCGAGGTCGTCGCACGCGGGTAAGGCAAAGAGCCCATCACCGAACGGGGTCACAATCGCGTGGAGCAGGTCGGCATCGGCCTGATCGAGTTTGCGCACCAGATCGCCGAGATCGTAGTTGTGCGGCAAATTCAGATGCGTATCGATATCACCCAGCCCGACATTCAAGTCGACCAGCACCACGCGCGCATCGGGGCGGCGGGTGGCCAGCGCGTAGGCCGTATTCACGGCAACGGTCGTGGCACCGACGCCGCCTTTCGGGGCGTACACCGCCGTCAGGGAGCCTCGGATGCCGGTCGCCCCCCACTTGCGTCGCAGGTGCAACAGCGCGACTTCGAGATCCGTGGGGCTCGGGGGCGACACCAAAAACTCACCGATGCCGGCGCGCATCCCCACGAGAATCGCCTCCGCATCCGCGGACGGCGCCGTGCCGATGCTGGCCACCGCCGGCGCGTCGCGCAGCATGGCCTCGAACTCGAATCGCCCGTGTCCCTGCAACAGCCGCATCGGCAGCACGATCAATGCGACGTCGCCTTTGCGGGCGTCCTCGACGACTTGCGCGATCGACTCGCGGAAGACCGGCGGCGCAAAGCCTGCCCGCGCGAACACGGGCAGCAACGGCTCAAGCGGGCCGAGTGCATCCTGGACCACCACGACACGATGCATCTCAGCGACCACCGTGACGGGTGTGGCCGCCTCGCGGCAGTGGCGTTCCGATCCGTCTGGTCATTGGTCGCGGCGTCGCTTCTTGATCACATCGGCGGCTGGCAGCAGCGTGTCCGTCTTGAACTGCACGCGCTGAATCGGACGCGGCGCGCTCGCATCGAATAGCTCAGGGGTCACCACCACCAACAGCTCCGACTCGCTTTGCTGCCAGCGGTTGCTGCTGAAGAGCGCGCCGATGATCGGGAGATTCATCAACCCCGGCACGCCGGTGCGCACCGATTCACGCTCGTCATTAAACAGCCCCGAGATCACCAAGCTCTGGCCGGGACGCACGTCGAGCGTGGTCTCCACGCGTCGGGTGCGCAACGACGGAATACGGAAACCACCGATCACCGCAGCGTTGGCAAAGTCGAGACTCGACACCTCGGGGACCACCCGCAGCTTGATGAGTGAGTCGGTGATGACCTCACCCACAAAGCGGAGCTGCACGCCGTACGGTCGGTATTGGATGGTAACGGCCGCATTCCCATTTTGCGTCCCACCCTGCACAACGGGCACCGGGATTTCACCACCGGCGAGAAAACTCGCCGTGTCCTTCGACCCCGCCGTCAACGTGGGCTCGGCGAGCGAGCGCGCACGACCGTTCTGCTGTTCGGCGTCAATGAATGCGCTCAAATCGGCCGTGCCAAAGGTGGAGACCGCCGACAGGAAGCGTCCGACGGATTGCTGCGCCCCAAGCTCCGCGGCGGCCGTGCCCTTCTTATTCTCGTACGACCCGCCCACGCCAAGCTGAATCAGCGCATCGCGCCGGATTTCGGCGAACCGGACGGTGAGGGCGATCTGCCGACGGTCGGTGGCGGCGAACACGCCGATGCGCAGGTGACGACGGCCGATCGCAGCCCCGGAGAGGATCACGTCGGTGAAGCCGATGCCTTTCGCATTGACGACGACGCTGCGTTCCGAGATGATGACCACATCCGCCACCTCGGGATTCGCGATGGTGACCTGCGTCACCGCCCCGGGCAGATCGATCGGCAGCGAGCGACCGATCGTCATCGTCAGCTTCTCAATCCCGTCGCCGGCTTGCGCGGACAGGGTCGCGGGGGCTGCCAGCACGAGGAAGAGTGCGGTGAAGAGCGCACATGACGCCGCGCGACAGACACACCGGTATAGCTGTACGGCACGAATGGGTATCACCGACACTCCGGCATGAGGAAAGGCTTGCGGTTCACGAGGGCGACTGCAGCGTATCGCGACGGACGCTGTCCTTACGGGTCTCGAACTTTTGCTGCGAGAGACGATCGCCGCGATAGATCTTCACGGTCACGGAATCGTTGACCACGGGGGCGGGGCGCTGCACGGGCCGCGCGACCACCGGGGCCGGCGCCACCGGGGGAGGCACCGCTCGCTCGCGCGGACGGGGGGCCGCAGGCGCGGGCTCTCGGCGCGCCTCCGGTGCCGCACCATTGCGGAGCTGCCGCAGCACGTCGGAGGGGCGCGCGCCATTCGTGCGGATCGAGTCGGGATCGCCGTAGCCGCGCAGCACGAGTTGGATGCTCCCTTCGCGCATGGCGACCGCCAGACGCTCGGCTTCATCGGGGGTGACTTCCAGCATGGCCGAGGCAGCGGTGATGGCCTGCCCGTCGGTGCCGCGCTCCACCTGGGCGCCCACCGAGAGCACCCGCATATTGCTCATGAATAGCTTGGAGATGCGTCCGGCGGCGTTTTCTTCGTCACGCAGGGTGACCAGCACGTCCACGCGGCTGTTGGGCTGCATGAGGCCACTGAGGCCGGTCACATCGTCGATGCGCACGGCCATGGCGCGCTTGCCCGGCGAGATCTTCACTTCGATGCCGGCCGTGGTACCGGCAGGCGCGAGTCGGCCTGGGACGATGGCCTCGCCCTTGAAGATAGCCACCCGGGCCACCCGCTCGATCACCGAGTCCACCGACACAAACGCACCGGCGGGGATCGCGACGAGGGGCAGTTCGGTCACGGTGAGCGCCTCGCGCGTGAGCGCCGCCCCCTCGGACACATCCTGCGCTGCCACCACGACCGACTGGGTCACGACGCGCTCGCTGGCCCGCATGTTCCCGATGATCCGGTACACACCGAACGTGGAGGCCGCCGCCACGAGCACGGCCACAATCATGATGATGCGGTAACGGTCAATCGCCATGGCTGGAATCCAGGTGGGGTACTCTGTTGTTGCCGGGGCCGTGCATCACGATTGCTCCCACCGATAGACGGCGCTGGCGGAGAGCGGGATGGTGGTGGCACCGCCGACGAACAGCTTGAGCAGGCCGAAAATGGGAGTCACCGGAGTGTATGGAAAGTCGGTGACGTCTACTTGAATGTAGCCGGCGACGGGACAAGTAACGGTGATGTCATCCGACGTAAAGCCAGCCGGAAGGGTGCCAGTGTTCGGTGTGAGATAGACCTCGACGCGACCTTTGATCGCCGCGATGGTCGTCAGGTTGTCCTCGTTGCACGGATCACTTAACTGCACGGCCCCAAGCCGCGCACCCTCGCGCACCGCCGATACCAGATTGTTCCGCGTCAGGAATGCGAGACTGAAGTCGGCAATGGCGAGGATGATGATCATGAGCATCGGCGCCACGAGCGCGAACTCCACGATGGGCCCAGCATCGTCTGCGGTGACGAACCGGCGGACGGCGGCACGAACGCTGCGCGCGCGGGGAACCTGCATCGGGGTGCTCATCGCGTGGAAAGGATCGGCCAGAACCACAGCGTAAGAATGCCGACGCTGACCGGAAGTGCGTATGGCACAGTCTCCAGACGCTCCATCGGCGGCAACTGCAACAGCGAGGGCGCCCGGAACAGCTGGGTGAGCGACACCCACGACGCGGCAAGCCCGCGACGCCAGATCATCCAGCCGGCACCGAGCACGGCGCCCGCACAGGCGGTGACCACCGCCGCCGCAACGGCGTCGCGGGGACCGAGCCAGACGGAGGCCGCCGCGAACAACTTGACGTCACCTGCACCGACCAGACGGAACAGGTACATCGGAAACCAGAGGCCGAACCCCACGGCCAGCCCGGCCAGCGCACTCGACCACCCGTCACCCACGCGCGGCGAGAGCAACTGGTGCAGTAGCCCTGCGCTCAGTACCACTGCGTTGAGCCAGTTCGGAACGCGACGCGCCCTGATGTCCGACGCCGATGCGAGCATCAGCAGGACGGTCAGGGCGAGGGATGCCATCAGAAACCTCATAGCAACCTGCGAGTCATGGAGTCTGCGTGTCCGGTGTCGCGTGTACGGACGGCCATGACCTCAACAGGCCGCACCCACGACGCCAATGCGGTACCGGGTCACGAAGGCCCGGTACCGCACCGGCGGAGTGAATCACGTACCCGGCTGGGCCTTGATGGACGTTCCCACGGTGCCCATCATCGTCGCGATG